>JBGMRJ010000084.1:0-12807 GCA_048061315.1 Gammaproteobacteria bacterium | reverse complement strand
ACCTGGTTGGATAAACAAAAGGCCAAACAATCGATGACAGTTTATATTACGGTGTGGTTAATCGCGTTGATATTGTTGGTTGTTCTGATAAAAACCTACAAGCGTATAGGAATATAAATTATATATTTATCAACAACTTATTTCCTAGTTAACTATTTTTCAGGTCATTGCCCTATTTAGTCATTTTTTACTCAACATCAATCATAATCTTGCAACAGCAAAAACAGATTCTTTCTGTACCTTTACACTATCCATAACGTTAACCAAAGGTACAGATAATGCTAACTCAAAACAAACAATATACAGCTCATACCAATAATTTATTGTCAGTTCAAAAAATACGAGTCGAAAAATTGTATGGAATTTATCTTGATGCAATGAAAACGGCATTTGATGAAGGTAATCATTATATTCAGCATAGCCTGGCAAATGGTTCAGCTGATCTGGAATCAGCGCTAAAAATTCGTAGTAATCATATTAATTCGGTAGCAAAAAAATATGAAGAATTTAATATAGGGTCATTAGCGCGTTTTTTTAATGTTAGTGCCGATGAAATTAAAAGTGCCACCAGTCTTGCCCAACGTTAAGAAAACGTCATTCCGAAAAGAAACAGTTATATTTTGTTTATTATCGGAATGACGTAATGTTATTATAATCCTTGAATTACTTTATCTTTAGGATAACTAACTTGATATCCTAGTGAAATTTGTTTTTTGGAATTGGGTTGATATAAATATTTCCAGGTCAAGACACCCGGCCTATCGTCACTATCTTCATTGAGTGGTTGTGTTGTTTTCTCCGATAATTCGACTGTAATCGTTTCATCTTGAGAAACCGGAATCTGTTGTTGTAATTCAATGGTAAACGGTATCGTATGATGGTTTGTTATATCAGTATGATATAGTCGATTGATTACATTATTAGTTGTTAAAAAACCATTTTCAGAATGTTTATCGGTTATTAATTTGTAATCGACTTTAATACGGTCATCAATTCCAAACGATAACTTAATTTTCTCAGAAGGTTGAATCTGCTCGAGTCTTTGATTTCCTATATAACTATTGTCACGAAATAATGATACCTGCCCTGCTAAAAGTGGGGCGAGACCGGTATAGACTGTTTCTGCATAGAGGTAGGCTTTGGCATTTTGTTCCGGGACAACGCGTGCTGCAAGCTTTGCTGATAATGCTGTTTTAGTGATAGTGAATTTTTGACTAGCATTATCTGCAATGATGTTTGATCGTCCACTAATGTGATATTCAGCAGAAAAATTTGAAACTACGGCTTGGGCATAATCCAATTCCGACTTATTTTTCATTAATGCAACTGAAAATTCTTCTGCGTTAATACTATCTTCAAAACTCTCTACAGAGACTGCGTCTGAACGCATCTTTTCTTCCCGGTAGTTTATTGGTTTGAGAATGTTAACAAACCAGGGTTGTAAATTTGGCATTTTAACACCCACTGTAGGATTTGATGTTGATAATGTCAATTTGACGTTGTTCCAATCTTCTCCAGTATGTTGCCGTACTTGACCAAACTGGGTAAGAATAATATTGCTGTTATCAACATTGAGCCTGGCATCATAAACTGCTTGCCACATGGCACCGTTAATTTGATAACTTAATTTCACAGTAAATTTACCGGCTTGTTGTACATTGATATTGATTCGCGCTTGAGAAACAGAACGGTTACCGGTTTGAATTTGTTGTAGTTGAAATTTCAGGTTATTTAATTTATCCAGTATTTTTCGTTGTTGTTGTGTCTTTAACAAGATTGCTCGATAGGTATCACTGGCACCAGTGCCAATATTGGTCCATGCTTCTTTCCAGATTTTTGGGTTAATGGTATTTACTTTAATTTCATCGTTGATACTTTTGGGAATGTTTTGACCGATATTTTTAATAAATGCCAATTGCAGATTGAGCGATTCTATGTCGTTATTTAACATTGACATTTCATCTTGTAATACCAGAATTTTGCTGTTTAAGCGTTTTTCTTTTTCTTGAACCAGATTATATGAACTAATCAGTTTTCGTTCAACAGAACCAATTAACACTTTTGCACTACCCTGCCCTGACACACGTAACGATTTATCGTGTATGTTGGCGGGCAGATTATCAAGCACAATTATATGATCGCCAACTGATAATTGCAGGTTTGCCATTCGTGTCACCATGGCATTGCGAGGATAAACCGTGACTTCGTCAATATGATGATTAGTGGTAATTACGCTGGCTGTTACCGATGTGGTGATGTTAATTAACATCATTGTTAAAACAAAGCTTTTCCAGTGTTTCGATTTCATGAATCAAACTCCTAATTTAAGTTATTTTTTACTACTAACGCAGCAAAGCTTAAAAAGGGTTAAATTATTTGAAATTATTTTTTATTGACTCATTATTTTCAGTTTGATTTCAGCTTGCTGTTTTACAATTTACTTAGAGTGAAATATAAGGAGGAGATTATGCAAGTACAATCCAGAATAAAAGTGTGGGACAGAGCGGTTCGAGTGGGACACTGGGCCTTGGTGGTAGCGTTTATAATCGCATTTATTACCGAGGAAGATATCTTATTGTTACACGTGTGGGCCGGTTATGCGGTTCTATTGATTGTAACTATCCGAATTTTATGGGGAATTATCGGTTCCCAATATGCACGATTCACAAATTTTGTGACCTCACCTAAAGTTGCCCTGCAATATTTAAAAGACACTCTGCGATTTAAGGCAAAACGCTATATCGGCCATAACCCTGCAGGTGGTTTTATGATCGTCATAATGGTGGTGAGTTTGATATTAACCACTATCACAGGAATCGCCATTTATGGCGTAGAAGATCAAGCCGGCCCGATGGCAGGCTGGTTTGCCAGCAACTCACTGTGGGAAGATATTTTTGAAGAAGTACACGAGTTTCTGGCTAATTTCACTTTAGTGTTAGTGGTGATCCACGTGGCCGGTGTTTTAATTGAAAGCCTTATTCATAAAGAAAATTTAGTGAAAGCCATGATTGATGGCACTAAAAAAGCCAGCCATTAAAACAGGAAAATAGAATGCGATATTATTTATTAGGTTTAACACTTTTAACTTCAGGTTATGCGAATGCTGGAGATTCGACTGCGGTGGATAGTTTATTACAACAGTATCAACAGCAATCAAAAGTTAATTTTAGTGAGCAGACAGGAAGTGCCTTGTGGCAAAAGGAATTTTTGTCAGCAAATGGTATGAGACGCAGTTGTTCAAGTTGCCATACGCAGAATCTTACTGTTATTGGAAAACACGTAAAAACACAAAAAATCATTAAACCACTGGCACCATCAGTTAATAGTACGCGCTTAACTAAAGTAAAAACCATTAAAAAATGGTTTAAACGAAACTGTAAGTGGACTTTAGGGCGCGAGTGTACGCCTCAAGAGAAAGGGCATTTATTAACATTTATTAATTCACAATAGTAATACGGGGTATAGAAGGATGAAATTAACACTAACATTGATGCTACTATTTTTGACTGGGTTATTATTGGTTAGCCGTGTATCGTTGAGCGATTCAGATGACGATAATGATCACCATGAGTATAAATTTTGGCAAAAAAAACCGGGCGTTAAACCCGTGAGCAATTCACTGTATCAGGACGAGTGCGGTTCCTGTCATTTTGCCTATCAAGCTGGATTATTACCATCGCAATCGTGGCAGAAAATTATGGCTACACTGGATGATCATTTTGGTGACAATGCTGAATTGGATGCTGCTGATAGCACCATCATTAGCCAGTATTTAGAAAAGTACAGTGCTGAGAAGTCAGATTATCGTCGCTCAGTTAAACTGGCGCGATCAAGTAAAAAATCCCAATTTCCGATACGAATCACTGAAATACCCTACTTTGTTCATGAGCATGATGAGATTCCATCGAGACTCGTGAAAAACAACCCGAAAGTTGTTAGTCTTAGTCAGTGTGATAAGTGCCATCAAACAGCTGAAAAAGGAAGTTTCAGTGAACGGGAAATCTTGATACCCGGGTATGGAAAGTGGGACGACTGATTTGAAAGGACTAATTTCATAAAATTAATTAAACATAAATAATTTTTTTCTTGGCGCTCTTTGCATCTTGGCGGTTCAAGCAAAAATCTGTTTAGTAATTTAAACAATTCCATCCAGGAGTTAGAATTGTGCTTAAAAAAAGCATACTATTTTTTATAATTTCAGCCTTTATTATAATGCTGAGTAACATAGTGTCTGCAGATGACGATAGCGATCAAAATGAAGCGTTGCGTTTACGACAGCAAGGAATAATTTTACCACTTGAAACAATTATATCTAAAGTTAAACTGCGTCATAGCGGAAAAATCCTGGAAGCCGAACTGGAAGAAAAACACGGTCGCTATATTTATGAAATAGAAATTCTTAGCGACGATGGTATTGTGTGGGAAATGAAATACGATGCTAAAACGGCAACACTATTATCAACTGAGAAGGAGAATTAATAGTGCGGTTGTTGTTAGTTGAGGATGATATCAAGCTTGGACCGGCATTAAAAAAACAATTAAGCCACTCTGGTTTTGCAGTTGATCTCTGTGATGATGGTATTAAAGCTGAAATCATCGGTGCTATCGAACCCTATGATGTTATTATTCTGGATCTGGGTCTACCCCATAAAAATGGTCTTGAGGTGTTGCAAAGTTGGCGTGATAATAATAATACCGTTCCGGTTATTATTTTAACTGCGCGTGATGCCTGGCATGAAAAGATTGATGGTTTTAAAGCCGGTGCAGATGATTACTTAACGAAACCATTTCATGTCGAAGAGTTGTTGCTTAGAATTAATGCTATTATTAAACGCAGTAAAAATATAAGCAGTACGGCTGTGCAGTTTGCCGGATTTACACTCGATGAAGATCGGCAAATTGTAACTTCACCTGATGGACAGGAGCAACAATTAACCGGAACTGAATATCGACTGCTACGGTATTTTATCCTACACCCGGGTAAGATATTATCAAAATCAATTCTAACGGAACACGTGTATGAGAATGATGCTGATAAGGATAGTAATGTTATTGAAGTCTATGTTAAACGATTACGGCAAAAATTCGGCAAAGAGATTATTGAAACCCGACGTGGCCAGGGTTATGTGTTTACGGTAAAAAGTTGATGCGCTCGATTCAATCACGATTAGCCTTAGGTTTAACATTGTCGTTAATATTTCTATTATTAGCGCAATGGCTGGTGGTGAGTATTTCAATACGCTATGTCACCGAAAACTATATCGCATCACATCTATTGCAGGATTCAGAATCCTTATTAGCATCTTTGTCGCTAGCAAACGATAAGCCAGTTAGTTTAAACATATTAAAATTAGGGCCGGTTTTCTCCCAGCCTTTTTCAGGGCAATATTATAAAATAACCGTCGGAAATACTATTTTTCGCTCACGGTCATTATGGGATACGGATTTATCACACAGTGAATTGAGTAATGAAATAGTGACTCAAGCTATTGTAACGGGTCCTTTGCAACAAATATTACTGCAGGTTAGCAACCGTTATACAAAAAACGCCAAACAAATTACCATTAGTGTTGCCGAAGATTTAACACCTATATATAAAGATATAAAATCATTTCAGATTCGTTTCAGTCTAGTGACATTATTCATTGTATTCCTTTTAATTGCTGTTCAGGCGATTATTGTGAAAAAAAATCTTAAACCACTCGATAATATTCGACAGGAATTAAAATCACTTGATGAAGGATTAATAGATAAATTACAAGAGAATGTGCCTATTGAAGTTTTGCCCCTGGTTAGAGAATTAAATCAACAACTAAAAGCTTACCGCAAACGCCTTGACCGTTCTAGAAAGGCGACCGGGAATTTAGCACATTCATTAAAAACACCGTTAAGTTTATTATATCAATTAGCGGATGATCCGTTGATTAAACATAATGATGCTGTTAAAGAGTCATTATTACAAGCAGCGAAAACGATAGATCATAATATTAACCGTGAATTAAAAAGATCTCGAATCGCAGGATCACAATTAGCAGCAAAGCATTCAAAATTAGAACCGGAATTACAATCTTTAATTGAAACCTTAACGATAATATATCAGCAACGAAATTTAAACATTCACTATCGTGTCCCGATTGACATGGTCTGTTATATGGACCGGCAAGATTTATTGGAAATGTTAGGAAACGTCTTGGATAACGCCTGTAAATGGGCAAAACATGAGGTTTTAATATCGGTTGTTAAAACTGATGAAATAGAATTTTCGATTGAAGATGATGGCGCGGGCTGCTCAGCAGACGAAATTACCGCGCTAACCAATCGCGGCACCCGATTTGATGAACAATCATCAGGCTCCGGTTTAGGGTTATCAATTGTGCAGGGTATTGTTGATGACTATAATGGTGAATTACGAATTTTAACCTCCAAAACATTAGGCGGTTTAAAGGTTAAAATTCGTATTCCGTTTACTAAATAATTGCACTATCAGGCTTTTTAAAAAGCAAATTCAATATTAAAACCTGCGATAAAGTCAGGACTACCATCACTTAAACCGGCTCCGGCAAATGCATTAAGCCAGCGATTTTTATCGATTGGGGTACGAAATGAAAAATCCACCTCTAGAGGTGCATCACCACCGGGGAAGATAGATTCAGAAGCATAAAGTGAAACTCCGGCACTTTTATTATTTTCGAGAGGATACGACATACCCATTGTTCCATAGAGAACATTTTTATAATCTGTTCCTGCAGGATCACCGGTGATTTGATAGCCAGCTGTACCATAAATAGCGGGTCCTTTAGTGCGTGAATAAAATCCCATCTCAAGATTGTAATCCATCTCGCCGGTGCCCAAACTTTTAGTTTCATCCGCGGTAGGAAATTTTACTTTACCGGTAACATAAACACTTTTAGTCGGGTTACTCAGTGACTGAATAATATAGTTAGCCGATGCAGTTGTGTCACCCAAGCCTGAATAAGTGACAGTTGGAGTTCCCCCACTACCGGGTGGTCGCATGCCGGGAGGTAATTGGCCACTAGAACCGCCACCCATTGGACCACCACCATAATTGGGTAAGGTTGTACCGGTGCCATCCGTGCTTAAATAGGAAGTTGCAACACCAAAATTCCAGTTACCCGTTCGATAATAAATATCAAACGGAATGGTTAATACCTGGTTATCGACTCCGGTACCGTAATCACCGTTGCTGTAATTAACTCCGATTGTGGTGTTGATTCCAGTTAAAGTATTAATGACCTGTTTTTCGCGTGTTAATGCAGAGACACTGAGGGGGACAAGTAATAAACTCAATAGTAATATTTTTTTAAGTCCTTGATTTATATCATTCATAGCATGCTCCATTTTGCCTAATATTCTTTATTACGTTAAAAGTGAGTGTATCCGATGTTTGTATTGATGAAACTGATCTATATCAGTATTTGCTTATATTGTATATGAGTATCGGTTTTATAGAAAGTTCAATTAGTAAGACTTGTAAAAACGACCAGTAGTGGATGATAACTTGAGGAATATTAAAATTTTTGAAAATCGTAAATGGAATAAATAAGAATGTTTATTTGTTGCGCAGGATTATTTTTTGCGTATTAATTGTTGAAAATTTTGATAAACAGGATACAGACCATAGAGAATACAACCTGCCAATATCAAGGCTATGGCGATGTTTTGTAAACCCATAATACCAAACGTCATTAATAACACCGTTACAATAATGCTAAACCATTTAACGCTACCGTGTGTGCTAATAAATCGTCCCATATGACGATATTGGCTATCAAATGCCACCATTAAAATACCGGAAAAACCGACCATTAAACCAATTAAGGCAATATGTTCATCAAATAAATAGGTTGCCGAGACCACAATAATACCGGCCAGTGTGCTGGGAATGCCAAGAAAATAATCCGGATCACTATTGGCTTTATTTAAAGTAAAAAATATCAGGCGGCTAATCGTAAATAGGCTATAGAAAATTCCTAGTATATAACTGTCAATTAACAGGTCACTGCTGATTAACGGTAATGAATTAAAGTGTAATATTAAGATCGTACCAGGAGCAATACCGTAGGTGAAGCCATCTGCAATATCATCACTGTAAACACCAAAACGTGTCGAGCCAAATTTTCTGGCAGCAGCACCATCGAGACCATCGAATGCTGCACCAAGAATTATAAATAATAAACTTAAATCTAATCTACCAAGATAAGCCATATAAATACTGTAACCACCACAGGCCATATTTGCAGCAGATAATAAATCAGCGATAAACCGTTTTTGCAAAATACCCAGGTTGCGTAAAAGCACGATGCTATTAACAAAGATGCTCAGAAATAAAAATCCTACAGCCAGATCGGTGTTGAGGTAGCGACTATTAATATTGAGAGAAATTAATAATAACAGTAATAAAGTTGAAAAATTAATACTGGAGCGTATTCTATTTTCGGAATACGATCCTTTAAAAAAATATAAAGTAATGATTGCAGCATCGAGCACCAGCTTGGTGATTAACAAGCTTGGCGGTAAGCTTTCAAATACCAGCCATGATAAACCCAATAGTAATGGGTAGTCTGTAATTCGATCATAGATTAGACCAAACTTGCTGGCTTTATTTTTGGCTCTAGCGACAACACCATCGAGATAATCAAGCAGACCAAATAAAATAAACAATACAATAATATAGCGTTTATCTAAATTAAATAAAGAGTCAGGGTAAAGCGCTAATAATATTAGTGGTGTTAAAACAAAAAGTTTAATACTTGAAATGACATTAGGATGAAAAGGAATCGTGTTACCGATGTGGTTTTCAAGATTTAAAACCCATGCAGGTTTTGTGTAGTATCGTATTTCGTGTTTTTTCAAAATGACTTCGTGTGTGTAACAACGGTATTTGTAGCTTAGTCTAGCTATTATTCATTAGCAATTGGAATTACTTGAGAACAATCTATTAGCTTATATCGAGCTATTTATTGTTAACTTCAAATGTTCAGGAGGAGATAGTTAAAATTCGTGGTGTTGACTCCCCTATTTATTGCTGTATAGTTACTATTAGTGGGAATAATACTCACGTAATGAATACTATTATTACCAGTCAAAGGAATGAACTATCGCAGAATTTTGCGGTATGTATTTGAATGTATAGCATTTTTTATTACAAGATGCAGATATACAAATATTAAGGAAAATGAAATGACGGTAATAAACTCCTACGTAAATCATGTTTCACTATTTTTACTATTCTCACTCTTAATTTCCTATTCAGCTTCCAGTAAAGCAATGGAGATGGATCACAGCGGCCATAATATGGGTTCGGAATCTGAAGAAGAAACCGGTAAGAAGAAAAAAGTATCACCCTGGCCAGAATCCGATGATGTTGATGCCTGGGCCGATGAAGAATTCACCCGAGATTTGAATGAAGAATTAAATACTGAAATTGGTATTGTGGTACATCACCAACACAAATCAGGAAATTGGATGGTGAGTTACAAATACATGAGTATGTACATGGAAGGTCTTATCAGTGGCACACAGGAAATGAAGGATAATATTCCACTCACTACCGAGGAAGTTGCTCGCACACTAATGGGTAGCACGCCACCTGCAACAGTACCCGGTTTTGATTATTTAATGGCACCCGTTGATATGAAAATGAATATGCACATGTTAATGGCGATGTACGGTTTGAATAAAAATACATCACTAATGTTTATGACAAATTATATGCAAAATGACATGAACATGGTGATGCACATGGGAAATGAAACCACGATTGCAAAAAGTAATTATTCTGATATGGCAACAGCCGGCATTAGTGATACCGGTATTAATGCCATGATACGCGCTAGTGATTCCTGGATTTTGAGTTTTGGTGTTAGTTTACCAACCGGTAGTATCGATGAAGATGTGCTCATGAATGGCAATACCATTCAGGCACCCTACAAAATGCAACTTGGAACCGGGACAGTCGATTTCCTTCAGGCTGTAACCTACAAAGGCGGTGACAGTAGTTTTAACTGGGGTGCGCAACAAAATTTTCGATATCACTCTGGAGCCAATGATAATGGTTACGTTTATGGTAATAAATTTGAAATTAGTGCCTGGTTAAGAAAAACTTTTAGTAATAATTTTTCAATGTCAACGCGTGTTAATATGTTTGATGAAGGACAAATAATAGGACGCGATGTAAAAATAATGAATCAAACCATGTCCCCTACTTTTGCAGCTGAAAATTCGGGACGTCACCAAGTTGATTTATCCATTGGTTTTAGTAAGCGTTTTAGTTCAGGAAATCGATTAGGTGTTGAATACAGTAAACCAATAGTGCAACTTGTTAATGGTATTCAAATGGAAACCCAATATAGTTTCACTGTTTCATGGGCTTATATGATGTGATTATGGTCTAGATGAAAAAAAACGGGCTTTAAAAAAGCCCGTTAGTTTAGCACTTATTGTATCTAGTGTTTATGGTGCAGGTGTTATATCAATAGTGAATACATTATTCGCAGTCCCACCTTTTGCAGTGTTACCGGTTGCATCATAATCATCAACGACATACACAAAATGATCTTTTGTATTAACAGTTACCATTGCGGGTGGTGTATAAGTTGCAACACCAGCGGCAGTAATTGTAATAGAACCACCTAACACTGTAGTAGCATAAGGAACAGAATATTGGTGTGTATCGGTAACATCAGCATCTGTAACTAAAACAGCCGGTGCAGTGATTGCAGCCAGGTTTATAATTGTACTAGCACTACCAGCCACCAATGGAGTTGAAAATGTATGTGCTATTGTAATCGGCCGCGTATTTCCAGCTAACCCTGTAACAACATCAGCCATCCAATTGGTTTGTCTTGAAACAGCGCACGATTCTATTCCCAAGAATCCATGATATGCTTTACCTTTACACGGGTTTGTCGTTGCAGGATCAGTAAATCCACCATTTATTGAATCGGCTTTAACCTTATTATCGGCAAGTAAAAATTTATCAGATAATGTTAAAGCCCGTATTGGTGGTGTTACGCTACAGCCATCATCACTATGCCACGAAACTTGCACAGGTCGATTAACATATCCGGGTTGAAGGTTAGCTGGAGAATCACTTAGCCCTATTGGTGTGCCAATAGCTCCAGCTGGTTTAGATGTTAGCGGACTTGATAGCGCAATTGCCGATGCAAGGCTGTGATTTGGAACAGCAGAAATAGTACCACGACTGGTGCCAGCAATGATCACGGGTAGGTTGTTAGGATTTTCTGCATTGATGATACGTGAAAGATCAACTGCGTGAAGCATTGATACACGATAGGCATCATAAACAGTACCTGGTATTTTAGTTGCACCTGGTGCTTCTGCTTGATCAAAAGGACGATCAACCGAGATGACACGATATCCTTGAGCCGCAAATAATTTCGCAGAGCGAATCAAAAAATTTCCACTTGAATCTGCTGGAGCCATTCCAATCGTTGTAGTATCAGGAAGTCTGGCATCACCATTACCACCAGGAATTAAAACGACTAGAGCTTTTTCATTACCAGTATTGGTATGAACCATATAATCTATTTCAATAGGAGTACCATCACTTAAATTTCGTGAAGTCAGTCTGCCGTAGATTCCGGTACTGTGTGATTTTTTGAGTTTTACAACACCAGCATTTTTAGTTGCATCGAGCGTTGGATTCTCAATACAGCCAGTGTTATTAGTATCGGCTGTATATAGTGGTGCTGTTGCACGAACTCGAGCAATAATTCGTGTTACTTTTTGGCAGGTACTACCAGGAACAGTTAGAGTTGAATTGATCGTTAACTTATCACCCGTTAATGAACGGCTGCCCATGAATGAAGCATTACCACTAATCAAGGATGTACCGCCACTTGTTATTGTACTGGTCATTGTCCCTTGAATATTTCCTGCTGTATCGATTATGCCATCTGAAATAGTGTTTGCCTCTATCCAAATATTTTTAGTTGCAGAAAGATTCGAATTAGCAGAAGCCGTAAAATTTGAAGTTGAAGTCCAGTCTTTACCCGTTTGAGATATAGTTAAAATGCCACTACTTGAAACAACGCTTCCTTGTGACATACCTTCAGCAACACAATTGTTATACGTCGATTCAATAGAACCATAATAGCTTCCCTTCAGTGCTGGAAAAGTCGCATTATTATTAGTAACTGTGTAAGTAACATTAACAACTTTAGGACTACCGGCGATTTGAGAGTTGCTATTCACACAATCATTTGTAATAACTGAACAAATGTAAATGCTAATAGTCGCATTGAAAGTTCCTGCACCTAAGATACCCGGAGAAATTGGATTTATTGTTAAAAATCCGGATTTTGTTCCGGTTGACGTAAAAGTAGGGATACTAGCTAAAATATTAACATTACTAACAACCACGGCCTGCACGGTTACATTAGGCAGTTCATTTTTTAGTGTACCAGTAATATTTTGAGAAGCTGGTGTTCCAGCTGCGACATCAGCTGTGAATGAGAGCTGGGTGGTTGATAAGGTAAAATCACCTGTCGTTGCCGGATCAGTAGCTGCTCCACCGCCGCCTCCACCACAGGATACAAGGCTCAACATTACGGCTGATAATAATAGTATTTGTTTAATCATAACGATCTCCCGATTAAGTTTTATTATTCTTATTAGTTCTAACGTAGTGGGGGGATGACGAAGGACTTATATAAGGTATTAATTGTATAAATTTTGAAAGCTAGTATACGTTAAGTGCTAATTAATATGAAGTTCAAAACAATGCAATATGCAAGAACAGAGATAAATGTAGACATATATTTG
>JBGMRJ010000083.1:7137-13054 GCA_048061315.1 Gammaproteobacteria bacterium | reverse complement strand
AATACAAATTCTTCAGTCTCACGTTTTATGACTTGATCAGCCAAATGCATATAATCAGTTGACGCGGGTGAGTCTGCATCGTAATCAATAATAGGTAAACCTTTACATACAGCCTCTTTGATACGAACTGTATTATGGATTATAAAGGGTAACACATGTTTAGGATATTCATCCCACAATTGTTTTAAAAATGCCCGTGCCAGTTTCGTTCGCTGATCAACCATAGTGGGTAATAATGAATACGGTAAAGAAACGCCATTACGTTTTTCAAAATTATCAATTTTTTTAATAACAGCTTTAATACTATCAAGTGAAAATAAACTCATATCCAGCGGAATAATTATTTCATCAGAAGCAAATAAAGCATAGATGGTACTGTTGTTAATCATTGAAGGACAATCAATTACAACATAATCGTATAAATACGATATTGTCTTTAAACTATCTGACAAATTGGATTGCCATTGAATATCTTTAGAAAAATTATCCAGTTTCTCCAGAGAGCTGGTTGCAGGAATTATATCGATACCAGCCACAACAGATTTAACAATTATTTCATCAACACTTGCTTGCTCCGTAAATAATTCATATAAACCAGGCTCGTTTTCACTTTTATAATTAACCCCGAGGGTGGCATGACCCTGAGGATCCATATCGATCAAAAGAACTCGTAAACCTTTCCATCCCAAACTACAAGCAAGGTTAATAGCAGTTGTGGTCTTACCACAGCCACCCTTGGTATTTATAATAGATATTGTTCGCATATATTCATCTCCTAAATAATTAATTAAAATTCAGATATATCAAACTCTTTTATTAATACACGTTCGAAATTTTATAGTTATTGTTTAAATCCCCTAATATTATTAATATTGTTTTCCAAATCAAGAAATAAATCATGTTGATAATTTTGTAATTCCCTTTGAGAATTTTTGACTTGCTTATCCAATTTCGCAATATCAATAATCCACTCTTGACCAGATATAACTTCAAAAGCACTACCCTGGTGGAAAACTAAAATTGTTTCACCATTGGCTACTATCGATAATTCAGAAAGAGGATATTGTACTTCAGGTAATAACTGCACAAGTTTATTGATGCAATGCCGTACTTTTTGTGTCGATACACCAGCACGAATTAAGGTTGAAATCGTTTTAAGGGTTACTAAATCACAAAAAGAAAATCGCGCATGCCCTCCAGGCGTTTGCATTGAAGGGGTAATAAGAGCCGTTTTACACCAATACTGTAATTGACGTTGGCTAATTGCTGTAATTCGAGTCACATCCTGACTCGAGAAACCCTGATTGGCCATTACAAAAGGTCCAAAGGATATGAAACATTACTTAAACACTAGTTACTAATATTATAAAGTCAAGGATTATGACAAATAAATGCTTTTTTGTTACTTTCGCTGTTGCAGTTATAAATTTTAGATAAAAAAAGGAGGCTTTACGCCTCCTTCTCATTTCAAAATATTTTATAACTTATTATTCTATATTATAAACTTTTAGATCCTTTGCAACCTTAATCTTACCAGTGTAACCACCATTGCGAACAATCGTTTTAACCTCATTGATCCGCGAATCGGTTATTGGCGTTAGATGTGACAATACCAATTTACGTGGATTCGCTGCCAATGCAACTTCAGCAATACGTGAAGGGAGAGTATGTAATTTATGAAAAATAGAAGTCGGTGGCGGTGCATCGGCCATTAGTGCAGTATCATAAATTAAAATATCGGCACCAGTTGCAATTTTTATCATATTGCCGGTTTTTGATGTTGTATCACCCGACCATACAATACTGTGACCTTGATATTCAACTTTATAAGCAACGGCTGGAACAGGACCGTGGTTAACCGCTATAGAGGTAACTTTTAAACCATCCGGATCTTCAAAAACGCTTGTTTCAACATTTGATTTAAAATCTGACGGTAAGTCAGTTGCCTCGCGATTAAATTTACCTGCTTCAATCGCAATTGCAAAAACATTCAAGTAACGCTCCATGCCCGTTTTAATATCATAGTGGCTATCAACATATTCAACAGAACCGGGATATTGATCAATCGACTCACCGCCGGTTAAACCTAAAGGAAAATCAACACCATTAGTTGCCGGTCCGTAAAATTTGAATTTAGCAGTACGTTGTAAACCACGAGCCCGGTTATGAAAAAACACAGTTTTAACAATAGCCGACATATCAGCCGTATGATCCAGATGAAGGTGTGTTAATAAAAAGTGTTCGAGGTTTGCGACATTTGTGCCACTTTTGGCGAGACTTTTAAATGTTCCGCCACCCATATCCATTACGATTCTGGGTTTACCCTCAACAAAAATTAAATAACCCGAGCTTGCACGCCCTGCCGATGCAGCAATAGGTCCACCTGAACCCAACACCATAACCGATAATGGACCTTTAACTTTTTGAACAGCCAATTTACTGTCTGCTGAAACCAGCGATGACGAAGATACAAACAATCCTAACAAGACGATACTGTGTACAAGCGATGATACTAAACGCATACTTCCCCCTAAAAGGTAATAATTCGATTGAATTTATAAATTTAAAATTTGACTGGACTTGCACTCAATTACAAAACTGTGCATTTAGTTTATATTTTTATTTGTGTGCTAATTGTACAAATAAAAGCAATCAATTTCCATAGATTTTACAGGAATAAATGCGCTGCATCACACCATTTTAGTATTTATTACCCAAAAAAATCCGGTATTCGTTTTTTTAAGGCCTTAAAACAATCACGATCCAGAATAGTGTCACACTGTTTCTCCATTATTAATAACACATTAGCGAGTGGTAATGCGGTTAACAATGGTTTACCGGTCATCAGAGTGTCAAAAGTATTTGCAACGGATATAATCCTGGTTTCAAGTGATATTCGTGATTCTGACATTCCTTTTGGATAACCTTTACCGTCTAACTGCTCATGATGTGAGCTAGCAACCTTTGCCAACTCTTTAAAAGACTGCATATGATGTAACAATTCAAATGTATTTCGAGTGTGTAACCTGACATCTTGAAGTTCACTTTTAGTTAAATGACTTTGTTTATCCAGTATTAAATTCGTTATTCCCATATTACCAAGATCATGCAATAACGCACCCCGATACAACCAACGCCGACGTTCAACAGATAAACCCAACTCATTCGCGATAGCATCTGAATATAAAGCAACTCGAGTACTGTGACCGTTGGTATACGGACTTTTAGCATCAACAATTTGTGCAAACGCGGTTGCTATATCATCAAGTCGATCATCATCAATAGTCACATTGCTATTGCCCGGATCTAAAGCATAAACATGTTCTTTTAAAATTGATTCAACTCTGAATGATTGCCAGGTATTTCTGGTTTGCTCTCGTTGAAGAAAATCTATTGCTATTTTAACAAGATCAGGATTAAACCAGCTTGATGAACGATTTTGTATCTCATCAAGTGCTTTTTCAAATCCTGAATGTTGCTGCGTAACTTCAAAAACTTCAGATAGTAATGCAATTTGAGAGCTAATCGGAATAACGTGATCCTTAACACCATCAGCATAACCATTGCCATCCCAATGTTCATTTAATGAATGAATTCCATCAGCAACATTATCATTAAACCCGAGTTGAATAACGATGTCAGAGCCACGTTCTGACCGCGTTCTAATTAACTCATTTAAATAATAACGTCCGTTTAAAAATAATGGCAATATTCTCACTATTCGTGCAAGCCGACCGAAATTAATACTAGTGTTAGATAGAATAAACCGACAACTTTCCCAAAATTTATTTGTATCTAATAATTTTAATCCGTGCTTAATCAGTTTCTCATCATTCGCAAATAAAACTGACAGTTTCGATGAAATACTGGTTCCACCACAATCTTTTAAAAGTAAAACATAATATAAATCTTGTTGCTCTTCAGTGTTTAATGATAAAAGTTTGCCTATCTGGCTGCCTAACCAACAACACCGTAAACTGTGTCCGGGTTTAACACCTTCAGCCATATCGAGAGAATAACTAAACGAAGCGATAACCTCGGATAATAGTAACCGTTGAGGATGAGGTAATAAATCAACAACACTTGCATTAGCCATTACGTGTGATTACCTTATAAAAAATAGCGCTTAGTTGAACAAATTTTGAGCATGTCTATTAATCGGCATGACACAGAGCAGCTTTAGCCTGAATAAAATATTAAATGAGAGTCGTAAATTCGATGTGAATAAAGATCGATGAAACCGTTTATACCGATACTGAAAATCAATAGGAAAAAATTAAAACTTAAGTTTATTTTAATCTAATATTTTTTGTCGCTATTTTAGCATGGCTAAAACCCCAAACTAAACCCACAAGCAAACCACCGGTATGAGCCATGTTTGCAATTGCTCCGAGTAAACCAGACCAACTTAAAAAATACCAAATTAACATCATCACTACAATTTCTTTTGGAATAGAGGCACCAAAACGAGGATTGAATTTACCTTGCATCCAGAGATATCCCAGCAATCCATACACCACACCTGACATACCACCAAATAAGGGACCCGATGTAAAATACTGAGCAAGATTACCAACCAGGCCATAAACTAAAACTTGAGCCAAAAGATGAAAGCGCCCTTGCAGTACTTCAATAGTGCCTCCTAAATCCCATAACCACATCATGTTAAAAATAATGTGAATGACAGAAAGGTGAATAAAAATAGGCGTAATCAATCGCCAAATCTCACCTTGGCGAACTTCATAAAGCATGAACTCCGGATTCATAATTCTGGAAATCATAAAGATACCCCAGCTATTCGACTGCCCAAAATCGGTAACAAAGGTTATTGCAATACTAATAACAATTAATCCAATCGTTAATTGAGGTAATTTTGGAAATTTCTGTAAACCTATCATATAATTCGTTTCTATTAACTTATTTAAATCTTACCTGAAAATATTAATTGAAATCCTTGTTCTGCACCATTCAGCCATTTAACTCCAAATGAACCGCCAGAATTTAAATTATATGCTATTCCAAGACTATAAGTAATACTGGATTTGTTTTCAAAATGAATTAACTGCGATAAAGGTTCCAGTGCACGTTCTTCACCGGATTCTTTAAAAGAATAAACATCAGCTAACAACTGTATATTGTTATTTAAACTATAATAATTTTCGACTCCAAATGTAATATCATACCATGTGATTTTCACGGCTTGATCCGCCTCTTTACCTTCTAATTGATGATATTGATATTTTGCGAGTAAACTTGATTCGAAATTATTTCTTTTAAAAATAGTATAATCAACACTAAGTCCTCCAAAATATCCAACAGCATACCTTGCAGCGGCAATGCTATTCTCACCTTGAAGTTGTTCCTGATAACCGAATATTAAACTGCCTTTAAGATTGTCAGATAATTTTTCTGTACCAACACCCGTAATTGAAGTATATTTTGTTGGTATAATTTCGTTTTTATATATTCTATCTAATTCGGTATGAGAGATATTAAGTTTTACACGACTAATTCCCCCACTCCATACTAAATCAGTAATCAGGAATAAAAAAATTATTGCGGTTAATCTAATTATAGAATTCGAAAAAACATTTTGAACCATAATTTTACAATCGTGGTTGAATCATTAAAAGTGTTAAATCATCAGAATTGTTTTCGGCTCCCTGATGATTTCTTAGTGCTAATTTTATTTCTGCCATAAGATCATCCAACGAACCATTACTATTTTTAATTAAATCAATCAATGCCGGCTCTCCAAATTGTATTCCATCAGGTGATTTTAATTCTGTTATACCATCAGTATATACCACAAAGATATCATTTTTATTAATCACGATTTCGGATGATTGCCAGTGATTTCCCTGGTTAATTCCCAAGGGTATCCCTATTTTATCAGTTAAAATTTCTACAGTATTAC
>JBGMRJ010000083.1:0-7037 GCA_048061315.1 Gammaproteobacteria bacterium | reverse complement strand
CCATGTCCGGATGCATCTGCGATTATAATCCCGAAAAACTCATTTTCATTTGAAGTGTCTTCCTTTAAAAAATCGGTTAGCCTTGCAATATCATAATAATCACCACCAGATAACTCAAAGGGCTCATACAATACTGCAGTATTTAATTCTTCAAATTTTATTTCACCTTGTGGTAAAAGCTGTTGTTTAATGTTGGCAACCGATTTTAATTCGCTTTCAATCCAGTCATTCGCTTCTTGTAGTTTTTTTGATTCCTGAATACTTTCAATATAATTTATTATTAATGTAGAAACTAATAACGTACGTTCAATATCAACATTTTCAAGTTGATTTGATTTTGGAAATAACACTACAAACCAGCGTTTAATGTTTTTTTGATGAAATACTGGAAAACTTATAGCATCTACGTAATTTATAAATATATCGTTAAATATTGAACTGATACCGTATTTTTCACCAACAAACTTAGTCGGTTCATACTCATTCAGGAAAGTCCTGAAAAATTCACCTGAACAATTTTTTTTACAGTTTTTTTGATCCAGAAAATCCTGCTCTTCAATACAAACTTTACCCAGATGATCATAAAAAAGAGACATTGATACTTTTGAATGCTGAGCATCAGAAGAGCTAAACAATGCTATCGCACATTCACCATACCGACTTCGTAAACGCTGTGATATCGAATGAAATAACTTTGAAGGGGCATCACTTTCATGATGTAATTCTGATATGGTATTTAATAACTCTTTCACATAATTCTTCTTATATTAAATAATAAGCTTTAATCAGAGCAGATGATAATCAGGTCAATTTAATTAAAGTTACTAAAATTATAGATATAAAATAGAAAAAAATCTTAAAAGAATTAATGTATATTGATTTTTAAGTCGCCAAATTATAAACATTACCGGGAATCCAGCTTGTTTTTACAAACCAGGAAGAAAGCTCATTCGCTTCTAACGGCATACAAATATAATGCCCTTGGGCACGATTACAGCCAAGTATTTCAAGTAAATCATACGTTTCCTTGTCTGCGACACCTTCCGCAGTAACAATTCTACCCATATTATGTGCCAAATCGACAGTAGAACGTACGATAATAGCATCGTCTTCATCTTCGAGCATATCCAATACAAATGACTTATCAATCTTGATTTCATGAGTCGGCAATTGTTTCAAGTATGCTAGTGAAGAAAATCCGGTTCCAAAATCATCAATCGCCAGATTAACACCAATGTGATAGAGCTGGTTTAAAACATCTTTAGCACGTTTTAAATCCGTCATCATGCTGTTCTCTGTAATTTCTAATGTTAGATTACCCGGGATAGTGTTTGTTGATTTTAAAATCTCATTTAAATATTTCGGGAAATTCGAATCCTGGATATCAGACATCGATAAGTTGACGTGCATACCAATATTGATTCCTTGTTTACGCCACCGTTGTACCTGATCCAGGGATTTCTCAAGAACCCACTGAGTAATCAAACTCATGATGCCCGCATTTTCAGCAAGGGGTATAAATATCTCGGGAGAAATCACGCCGGACTCTGGATGATTCCATCGGATCAATGCTTCAACACACGAAATTTGTCCTTTGCTAATATTGATTATAGGCTGATAATAAACAACCAGTTCTTTATTTTTTATCGCCTTGTGTAACTCACCCGTCAGCTTTAATCTGTTTAATGAATATTGATCCTGTTTTTCATCATACAGGCTATAGCCACATTGTTTCGACTTAGCGACATACATTGCAATATCAGCTTTTTGAACCAAGGTATCACAATCAAACCCATCGTGCGGATAAACAGAAATACCAATACTCATTGCAACATTTAAGTTATGACCCTCTATCTCAAACGGTACAATAAGGCTATTAATTAACTTCAATGCAATAGCTTGAGCAATGCCAGACCCGGTATCAGGAAGTACAATAGCAAATTCATCGCCACCAATTCTGGCTATGGTATCGGTATCTCGTAAAACTTTTTTTAATCTTGGCGCAATTTGTTGAATTAATAAATCACCAGCGACATGCCCCAGGGTATCATTAATTTCTTTAAATCTATCCAGATCCATTAACAGAATACTAACTTGTTTCTGTTTGGGGTTTTGACCACTAATGGCCTTTTTAATTCGTTCTAACAGTAAATGCCTATTGGGTAAACCTGTTAAATTGTCATGTAGTGCATGGTGGCGTTCTAACAAGGCGATATGTTGCATCTGAAGAATATTTTTAAAATTCATTCGGCTTACAATGAATACAAATACGCTACCTGCTAATAATAATAAAGATACGATTACGTCACTTTTAGTACCAATACTATTATACAAAGTAACTGCATAGGCAATAAAACCAACAATAAACAACAACACCATAAAATACAGTGACTGCCAATTAGCACCCAGCTGAAAACGATTATTCATGATGCGACGCGTTGTTATTAATGAAGCAATAAGCATCGCACAGCCGACAATTACAGCACTAAAAGATATTACTTTTAATATCATCATGAACTAGTGAATCCGTTGAATTTTGTGTTCGAATTGATAAATCTAAATCTGTGTATATTCTAATTAGGTATGTTATTTATAGCAATGAGCTTTAAAACAATTCGCATTGCATATAACATAATATGTAAAAACCTTACGCTATACCTGATAACTTATCCGTTATTATCACATAAAATGTAATTAGCGTATATTTATTAACCGATTAATATGTAAAATGAAATTAGACTTATGCCCTTGTGGCAGTAATAAATTATTCCAAAATTGTTGCCAGTTATATTTTGACGATAAACAATTTGCGAAAAGCGCTAAACAACTAATGTGTTCGCGGTTTAGTGCCTACGTTAAGGTGAATGTAAAGTATATCCTTACAAGTTGGCATCACTCTACTCGCCCGATGGAAAGCGATTTAGGTGACATCAATAACACAACCTGGACTCAACTCTATGTAGTTAAGTCAAGCAACGGATTAAAACAGGATACAAATGGTAGCGTTGAATTTGTTGCGTATTTTACCGATAACCACCATCGCCATCAAAAGCTGCATGAAATAAGTCAGTTTATAAAAGAAAACGATCGATGGTTTTATGTCGATGGTAAAATTATTACAAATTCCAGTTTTCAACCAGGAAGAAACTCACCGTGTTATTGTGGTAGTGGTAAAAAATTTAAGCAATGCTGCTTACTCAAATAACCACTCAACCAAATAAAAAATATATTGACCTTCAGACGATTTTGACGGACCGATAACGCGAGCAGCATATCGCATATTATCAGGGTCGCTTTGTTGTATTGCTTCATCCCTTGAATTTTTCACTTCGACACAACCTTTAGGAAACCGTCGACGACTACGCTTGGGAACGTAGACAATAGCAAATTCTTCCTGTGATACTTTAGACTGAGGATCTAATGGTACATAACCGCGCATTTATTAATTCCGTTCTCTTATGGTATTTAATAAATAAAAACCAAGACATAAAAAATAGCTAAAATTAATTGCAAAACAGCAAACAACCCGGCTTTTTTTACAAAATCAACAAACGATAATTTAATGCCATGCTTGTGTATTATAGTAACCGCAACTAATGTTGATGCACTGCCTATTGGAGTAATATTTCCACCTAAATTAGCGCCGAACACAACCGACCACCACAATGGCGAATCACTGGCTGTGCCACTAGCGGCGAGTATTTTCGATAACATTGCTGCTAATGGAATATTATCCGTAACCGAGCTCGCTATCGCGGACGATATTAATAATAATGCAGTACCCTGTAAATTTTTACCTTCACCAATTAAAATCGAAATACCTTCGCCTATTAACGTTAATACTTCGGTATATTCCATCACATTAATAACAACAAATAATGCCACAAAAAATGCCAGTAAATCCCAGTCAACTGATTTATAAAATTGATCAACTTCTGATTTAAAACGTAATAGCATAATTGCAGCAAATGATAAGGCAACAAACCCCATACCCAACTCACTGGCAATCGGTAATACTGATGTTGAAGCGATTACTATTATAAACAACAGTAACATTATCCCGGCAAACCAGAAAAAACCTGTGCTTTCAATTCCATCATTTTCATCAAACCCCGAAATTAATTTAGCTGATTCGACTCTTTGTTCCTCAGTTGCCAGTTTTTTAATATTAAATATTTTTGCGCCTAAAAAAATCGTTCCAATGGTTGCAACAATAACAAACGGACTTGCCGTAAGGAAAAAATCAACAAAACTGATACCCGCTGCATTACCAACAATAATATTGGGTACCGAGCTAATCAATGTTAGTAAGCCACCAATATTTGTTAATAAGCCTTCCGTTAATAAAAAACCCAATAATAAATGCTTTTGATTTAATTTGCTTAAGGACACAGCAGTTAATGAACCAATAATAATCATAGCAGTAACATTATTTAGTACTGCGGAAAAAACTACCGTCATAAGGCAATAATACCAAAGTAATTTTAGCGGATCACCACCTGAGATTTTAGTTAACCGAATTGCAATCCAGGTAAATAAACCCGAACGGGATGTAACATCAACAAAAATACTGGATCCTAAAATAATGGCGATGACACCCCAATCAACGGCAGTAATATAAATCGGGATTTTAACATGATGATTCCCCGGTAAAATAACATCACCAAATGGAATATCATGAAAATACGTTGCTAAAATTAAACTCACAATTGCAAAAACACTAACAATAATGGATTTTTTAGCATGAATTTTTTCTTCGAATGCCAATGACACTATCATCAAAAATAATATTGCCGTGAACAATAAAGTAATTTCAATTGGAACTTCGATTACATGCTGTGCAGCAGTATCTAATGCTGAATCAAACGCTGAATTTTGTTTTTCACTCATTGATAATCTAACCTAAATTAATAATAGTGGTATTGAACGAAGTTCAACAACAAGGGGATATGCTAAACCATGCATTGCCATCTGCTCTTTATCCTGGGTATTCATTACTAATAAATCGACTTGATATTGTTTAATGTAATTTTGGTATTCAGTAAGATGGTGTCCAAAACCAACAATTTTTTCGACATTAATGGCTAAATTTTCTTGCTGCAAATGCGCTTTAACGGAATGAATATAATCGTTAGGTGCTTTTAATAACTGCTTTGAAATACTAAGCCGTGCGTCATCTGTATCAATTTCAGATATTTTAGATATCGTATCCATATAGTAATCAAATGTATTAGCATCTTCTATGTGCACTAAATACAGTTTTCCCTCCGGCTCTGTAAATTGCACAGCGTAATTCACTAAATCATCATCGGAACTTAAATGATCCGTAATTGCCATAACACAATTAGTATTTTTTAATGCATGCTTGTAAATATCTTTATCAAGAGGATGCGGTAATACGACAACCGGGACTGTTGTTTTCTGAATTAACACATCAAGATCCTCACCCAGACTTAAACTATACTGCCAATCCGAACTTTGCAGGTTACGATAAGTGAAAATCAAGTCTGGTTGAAATTCTTCAATTCGCTTAATAAGCTCCTGTGAAGATTTATAATCACCCTTGGACAAAGACAACCATCGATCGGTGCCTTCAAGATCGATGTGTTTTGAAAATGCTTTAATCTTATTCTCAAAATCATTTTTAGTCGTTCCTTCTAAATCAGAAATAATCAATATTGTTGATAACGGAATATTTTTGTGTTCATAAACATCGTGTATTGCTGCTCGAAAAACACTTTCAAACTGATCTACTTTACTCATATTAATTACCTATACCCAAGCAACATATAACTGACATAAATTATACTGACAAGAACCAAGCCAGTTCCCCAAAACACAATCCACATCTGTTTACCATAGCGGCCGCCAATTATAAAAACAATACCAATCAACAACCCCATAACAGCCGTTATCATCAAAACATCATTACCGATAATGGGTTCAATAACACCATTAATCTGATTTGCAAAATCGCCTTCCCGATAGCGCATAATACCCCTTAGCTATTTTGTTATAGGCTTGATTATATTGAAATTGTTGGGATAAAACACAGATAAATGAATTTAAACTGTATTATCTTTCAACGATAATCCGCAAAATCGGGATAGTAAGCAACTCAATAAAACCCTATATTACCATCAGCATTTATGATAAAAAATAACCAATATGAATACTAACCACAAACCTCAGACTAATAAACAATACCAGGAACGAATTAATCTGGTTTGGTTATTTATTCAAAATAACCTGGATGAAAATTTAACCCTTGAAGAATTAGCCGCTATTGCATTTTTATCACCCTACCACTTTCATCGTATCTTTACGGCTATGACTGGAGAATCAATTATTCAGTACATCCGCCGATTACGACTCGAGCGTGCCGCCGGTAGAATGATATACACTGATCATGATATTACCACCATTGGTTTAGCGAATGGTTATGAAACTCCCGCAGCATTCTCGCGAGCGTTTAAACAGCATTTTGGATCGTCCCCATCAACATTTCGTAAAAATAAAGATCTAAGCGCAATACATGGATTAGAAAATATTGTTATTAAAACTAATGCTACTTTAGACTATTCTATAGTTCACTTTAAACCACAAAGAGTATTATTCATTCGTAAAACCGGACACTATCTGGAATCGGCATTTTCCGCATGGGAGTGCCTGATGCCATACGCATTACAGCAGGGTTTAATTAACGATGGAGCACGAACTTATGGTATTCCATTAGACTGCCCGGATATTACCAAGCATGAAAAAATGCGTTATGACGCCTGTATAACCGTAGATGATACCGTAAAACCCAATGGTGAATTTGGTATCCAGACCATTCGAGGTGGACGCTACGCGGTGTTTACTCACACCGGCCATTTCAACAAACTGGAACAAACCTACAATCAAATTATCCTAAACTGGTTGCCCAATACCAACTATGATCTAATGCATGCTCCGTCATTTGAAAGTTATTTAAATCCAGAGCTGCTTGAATCAACACCTGAAAAATTAAAAACTGAAATTTTTATTCCAATTCA
>JBGMRJ010000082.1:3832-13145 GCA_048061315.1 Gammaproteobacteria bacterium | reverse complement strand
TGTCGCGATTATCCGCGTGTTAATCTTGCAAATGATACAGTTCAATTATTTTCGGCACACCTGTCCTGCCCCGGGATTATTCAGTTATTAGCGAAACAGCAATCAACTGACAATTTATTTACCGAGGTTTCTGATAATGCTGAACATGCTCCATCATTGGATTCAAATGATATAAATTTAGAACTTGGTAATACAATGTTACAGACGCTGAGTGCAACACACTATAGCTTAGCATTACGCTTGTATTTTTTAGCATCATTATTACAACAACTCGCGATTAATCGAGAACAAGCAAGCGATGAGAAGCGCTTGGCCAGAATATCTCGTGTTTCACTAAAGTCGATGAATAAGCAATTAGCGGCGATTCAAAATCTGTATCAAAATTCGAAATTAAAGATAAATAAAAAATTATCCGGGGTTTACTGGCAGTTTGTCTTTCGGTTTTGCCGGGCATTGCACGAAAACACATTAAAACCGCGTATTGAGCAATCAGCAAGCTATCAAGCATTGCTTGAATTGAATCAATCAAATCAAGAATTTTCGGATAAGGATTATTTAAAACACTATCAGATATTGCATAAACTCCAAAGAAATATTCCTAAAAAAATAACGGATCTGATTGATGTAATGTTAACACCGGTAATGCAGGTGAAGTTTAAAAACCACGGTTTCCCCTGGTTTTTGTATAAAAATAGTCTGGAATTAACCTTTCTGGATTGTGTTGTGTCTTATAGCCAGATAAAGTTAATACTCGGGTTACTCTATGAAAGTGAACAAAAAATAACGGAACAGGATATAATAACGGTTATCTATAAAGTAGAAAAAACCGTGGCACACAACACACTAATATTAAAACAACTTGAACAACAACCTGAATTATTTCACATTGCCAGTTATGCTGGATGTTGGATGGGTGGTTAAATTAAGGAACATCGATGATTAACTTAAAATGTAAACTTCATTATTACCGAAATAGTATTTTTATTATTTTGATATCAGGTCTGGTGGCTTGTGCTACGAATGATCTGAGCCAATTATACGAGGGTGACACGAAACCCGATAATGAGATTGCTAAAATACTTCTGCCAGCCAGTCTGGAAGTTGCCGAAATCGATAATAAATCAATACGAACTCCCTTCAACCCTGATGGTTTTCAGCCTATCGGATTATTACCCGGAAAGCATAAAATACGTGTGTATTACAAAGAACACTGGGGTGCATCAACCGGTGGTGGAGTCGCAGTTTCTGATGTTTTTGATTTTGATGTTACGTTGGAAGCCGGCAAAGAATATGTTTTTAAGCATAATGGTCCAAAAGACTTGGTGGATGCCGATATCGAATCGACAGTAAATGATATTAAAATTTGGCTATACCAACCCGACACCAAAATAACAACGCAGGCATCAGGTCGTGTTGCCTATGGTAATTTTATAAACCGCGCTGTGATGAGTGCAGCTGCTTATTCACCATCGTCTGAATCTGTCAAACAGTCTGAAACTACATTAAATGAACTTGAACAATTACAAACTAATTGGAAAGCAGCTGACGATCGACAACGTAACTCGTTTAAAACCTGGGTTGCAAATAGAAGTGCAACTGCAAAACCACCGACCGAGAATAATGCAGCAGATAAAGCAAAAAATGCAAACACGCAACTACAACATTGGTGGAAAATGGCCGATGAAAAACAACGTAAGGCATTTAGTGACTGGATAGCAAACAGAAGTATTGATGGAAAAGGGTTATTATAGCACTTTAAGCTAAAACTACAGAACAGTTAGTAAGGTCGTTAGCTTTCGACTTAAAAATAGCGAATGATTATATCGGTATCAATAGCGATCATTTAAAGTTATTTTTAATTCCTTTTTTAATAGCATTATCCATTTCTTTAAGTGTTTTGGCTTTACCACTAAATTTTAAACAAGAAGCTACTGTATCAAGATTAGACTTCAGAAATGGTGTTTTCGGTATAATTACCTGACCTTTGCTAGATAACTTTGTAATATCCATCGATTCAACACTCTAAAAGTAAAAATATTAGCAAGCAACAGAATATCGGTCAATGCAATAAAATCGACCTGATACTGAACTTTTATTTGAAATGTTCGAACATTCAGTAAAAATGTGGCGATAAATGCTTTTTGCTGTTTACTAAAACAGTAATTTATACTAACAAATATGGCATAAAAGGCTATAATAGCTATTATAGACAAAATAGCTATTATGAAATAAGGTAATGATTATGAAAGCAATTCCAGCAAAAGAAGCTAAAAATCGATTTGGTGAGTTGATGGATACAGTTCAACGTGAGCCTGTTACCATTGAGAAGCATGGACGACCTGTTGCAGTCATTCTTTCAGAAACTGAATATGAAAAAATGAAATTAGAGCATCTTCAAGCTTTATTAGCTATTGGAGAGGTGCAACTTGAGCGTGGTGAAGGAATTGACGGTAAAAAATTTTTCGACGAGTTGAGACAAGGTACATATGATTAATGTCTTCTTATCTCCTATCGACTGAAGCTAAAAAAGATTTTCTTAGTATACGTGCCTATACACTAAAGAGATGGGGGGCTTTGCAAGCGCAAAAATATCTCGACTCTCTCGAAAAAAAATGCGATGACTTAGTTAAAAGACCCCATCTAGGTCGAGAACGGCCAGAGATTAAAACAGGTTTTAGGAGTATTTCTGAAGGGAAGCACATGATTTTTTATCGAGTCAGTAAAAAAGGCATAGAAATTTTGAGAGTCTTACACACACGTGTGGATATTGAATATAAATTACAAGATTAAGATCGATATACAGTTAACTTTTTAACCTATATATTAATATAAGACCAACCTTCTTTTTGCCGCTGAATAACATGGTGCAATGCTGAATTAACCGTAGTTGCTTCAGGCACCAGTTTTAAATCGATTCCTTTTTCAACCTTTAAACGCTTAAGTGCTTTCTCACATGCCAATAATCGAAAATTATCATATTTATTAGCAAGTTCTTTTAGTTTCCGGGTGAAAGATTCATCTTGATCTTTCATTAAAGCTAATCCAGGGCCGTTGGTGAGCATTTCTATCTGCACATTCTCATTATTTTCTAGTGATGTTTTTAGCAGTTCTTCAGTTTCATGTAATAAAAAGCCATAACGTTTTGGATCATAAGAGCTAACGTGAAGCATTAGACGCCAGTCCTTTTGTTCTTGCAAGGCGGGCTGATGTGGTAGTTGAGCCGTTTTCGCTAAATCCAGTAAACTGGGTTGCTGAGTTATATTACTATTAGCAAACCAACCGAGGGTAACACCAATGAATAATAGCGATGCAGCAATAGCGGGTGCCAGATAATGTGATTTTTTCTGCTTTACGTTTGTCTGTTTTAACAAATTATCGTTCTGGTAAGCAAGTTGCACCATATCTTTTACATTTTTAAGGCGACATACTCGTGCTGATAGCACTTTGTCATGACGTAAGGCTGCTAGTAATTCTTCACGTTCATTGATATCAAGTTCATTATCAATATATGAGTTGATAAATTCATCTGAAAATTGGTGACTCATTATTTGACTCTCCTTAGAACTGTTTTCGCTTGTTGGGGGGGATTACGAAATTCCATTAATTTTTCGGCTAGCAGATTTCGACCTCGGCACAATCGACTCATAACAGTGCCAATCGGTATTTGTAGTTTATCTGCTACCTCGGCATAGCTCATGTCTTCTAAATCGACCAGAGTAATAACCTGACACTGTCCAAGTGGTAAAGTCGCTACTGCAGCCCGAACAGTGCTGACAATGCTCATTTGTTCCATTTCAGCTATTGGCGTCCAATCATCTATAAATACTAAATCATCGATATTTTCAGTTTCTTTTTGCTTGCGAAAATGATCCCGCCAGCAATTATTCAAAATACTGAACATCCAGCTGTCTAATGACTTATCACTTTTAAGTTGATGTGATTTATTTAATGCTTTTAACATAGCTTCTTGTACTAAATCATCCGCAAGATCAGGTTTGTGACACCAGGCTACTGCCATTCGGAATAGTCGGGGTCTTAATTGTTCCAGATTATTTTTTAATTTTCGGTTTGAACCGAACAAGGAAAGTGTTTTCATACAACTATCTCTAAACTACATAAAAGATTTGGCTTTCCACTATATATCAAGACGTGTTCAAGGTAAAAAATATTCCATAAAAAGTCACAAAAATGAAAAAAATAATCTATTTAATCTAAATTAGAAAATCATTATATTATAATAAATAAACTGTTTCATACTATTTTACAAAAAATGGAATAAATTTATAAGTTCTTACGTCTTATATACAGTTAGTTATACTTATAATAAATTACTAACAGTAATAAAAACAAAACAGAAATATAAAGCAAAACTTCATTTATTTTATGGTTCAATTACTTTGGATTGTTTTGTACAACACTATAATTTTCGGAGGAAAATATGAAATCAACATTGTTAAAAACGCTAACGGGTACTATTATTGTCCTGTTATCGATGATGAGTGCATCGGTTTATGCACAATCAGATGATAATTCACTAGCAGAGAAAAAGATTGTTTTACAGATTAGTGATCCAAATCCTTTTAAACAAACATTAGTACTTAATGTAGCTAATAATTTAATTAAACATTATGGTCAGGATGAAGTCGATATTGAAATTGTTGCTTTTGGTCCGGGCTTACGTTTGTTATTTGAAGAAAATGTAAATAAAGGCCGCATTAGTAGTTTAGCGGGTAGTGGCGTTAAATTTAGTGCCTGTAATAATACAATTAAAAACATGGCTAAAAAATTAGGATATGAGCCTGCAATAAACAGCAAAGCCGTGCGAGTGTCTGCCGGGGTAGTGCGCATCATTGATCTGGAAGACAAAGGCTACGTATTAATTAAACCGTAATAATAAAAAATAAACATTCTTAATAAAATTCACAAAGAGAATGGGGAGAGAAGTAAATGAAACAAAGTCATAAAAAGGCATTAAAAAAACTCGCGATTAGCACATTAAGTGCGATTGCAATTAGCGGCATTGTGATGCCAGCTCAAGCAGCCAACTGGTTGATGTTGCAAGGTGCAGAAAAAGCAGGGGCTGCACCTCGTGCAAAGTTATGGGGGTTTATTCAAGCTCAATATCAACAGGATTTTTCTGATCCGGTTGTAACCGGAACAGGTTCTGAAGTTTATATTCCACCTAAATTAGTTGGACCAAATTTAGATAATCAATCTCAATTTAATGTTAATCGTGCCCGTATCGGTGTTCGGGGCATCGCAATGCCTCTAGATAGTAATGTGAATTATTTCTTCCTGGCTGAATTCGGTAGAAATGCAATTACACAAGCTCATGGTGGACCAGCTCATATTACGGATTCCAGTATTACCTTAAATCACATTAAGGGAGCTAAAATTCGTATGGGTTTATTTAAAACACCTATCGCTGAAGAAGCATTACAGGCTATTCATGTATTTGATTACATTAACTTTACTAATGTATCAAATCAGATGTTGTTGGAACGTTTTGCAAATCCTTGTACTAAAAATTTCATTGCTGCAGTTCCTCCAGCTGCGCCTAGTCCAGGCTCACCTGCACAAACTATTGCAACTGGAGACTGTAATCAGGGTGCATCAACCACACCAAATGCCGATATGAATCAGTTTTCAAAACCGGTAGGAGCATTTCGTGATGTTGGTGTTCAGATTTTTGATACCTTTAAATCAGGAGATTGGGAAAATAGTTATGCCGTTATGTATGGTAACGGTAATGGCTTAAATTTTGGTGATAATGATGATAATAAAGATCTTTATTTGTATTTATCATCTGAACTTGTTTTCGCCGGTAAAGGCGGTCGACGTCAAGGTTTGAAAATGTTTGTTTGGAATGTTGATGGTGCTCGAACTGATATTAACGACAAAACCAAAGAGCAAGATAGAAAACGATCCGGTGTTGGTGTTAAATATCTTCGAAAACCTTTTCGTGTAACAGCAGAATATATGAAAGGTGAAGGTATGATATTCCAGGGACCACATCGTCCACAGCATCAATTTAATGATAAGGAAGCAGAAGGGTATTATCTGGATTTTGGTTGGTATATTCCAAATTCAAAGTTTGAAATTGATCTACGTTATGATACTTATACCCGGGATGAAAATCATCCAACATCTAAAGTTGGTGATGAAACAACGTTTGATACTGCTACCATTGGAATGCAATATCACTTCAACAAAAAATCCCGTTTGAATATTGAATATTCAGATCGCAGTAACAAATCAGATACTAAAATAATCGATACTCAAAATAAAGATGTAGCTGGCCGTCTGGCTATTCAAGTTACCACTATATTCTAAATCACTATTTTATTTTTTATTCAACTTAAATACCCCGGCTCATATCTGGGGTATTTTTTTGTCCAGTTCTTGCAATTCTTTACCATTAGTGAGAATAAATACTGCATCAAAGAGGAGCCAACGGCTTATACAGTTGATTTTGATGCCTAAAAGCATCGTTTAAGCTTAAATAAAGGGTAATATTTCGACTTACTCTTAATTATTTCAAAGAGTTAGCAGATCCGACTTAAACCTCAGAACCTCAGTAAAAATGTCAATACAAGCGTATTGACGGGCAGTAAGGCTTGTATCATACTATTAATATGTCTTGCTCAAATAAAACAACGCAACTTCAAATTCGGGTAACTGAAGCTGAAAAAAATGCCATTCAACAAGCTGCTCAACGGCAAAATCTGGATATGTCACGTTATGTTCTGGAAAAAATTTTACCCTCTAAAGCGCAAGAATTTCAGGATTTTGTAACTGAACTTGCGGTTTCGGATGAAGCGCGTTTTGTGCTCGCAGAAATAAATAAATTTTTATCACGATTAAATCGTGCTGAATTAAAAACGGTATTATTAATAGTATTACCTTTAGGCTTAACTGATTACATGAGTAATTATTTAGCTGCTATGATTGAAACTATTTGCAATAAGCATCAAACAAAGATACCGGGGTGGGTAATAAAGATAAAACCATTACACAAACCGGTCTTTGCTACAGAGCTACACAATCTTCGCCTTTATTTGTTAACACATTCCCCAGCTGCTTTTAGGAGTCGTAATATTTTTGTGGATACAACTGTTGGTGGACAGGTTTAATATGCCATTACTCTCTCGACAGGATATTATTCAATTATTTGAAAGCTTGAATGATGAGCTTCGGCAAGATGAAATTAATGGTGAATTGTATTTAGTCGGTGGAGCGGTAATGTGTTTGGCTTTTCAATCTCGTCCATCAACTCGCGATATTGATGCACTGTTTGTTCCTGCAAATGAAGTTCGGCTTGCTGCCGGAAAAGTCGCTCGTAAAATGGACATAGATATTGATTGGCTGAATGATGCGGTAAAGGGCTACTTGAGTCCTGAAGGTGAATTTGATTTGTTTCTTGAGCTGGATCATCTGCGTGTTTTGATAGCGCAGCCGGAATATTTACTGGCAATGAAATGCTTGGCTATGAGGATTGGCGAAGAGTATCATGATGAAGATGATATTCGGTATTTACTACGTTATTTGAATATTGAATCCTATAGTAAGGCTATTGAGATAATTTCAGCTTATTATCCATCCGAACAGTTTCCCCAAAAAACCCTATATGCTCTAGAAGAACTTTTGCAAAAATGAATGAATCATTCGGTTTCATGTTAAAATAATGCTTTATATTTCGAACAAAACCTTATTCAAACAAGGATAAAGCAAAACTAATGACCACCCGCATCCGCGAGATCCCCTACAATTATACCTCCTTTTCTGATCGTGAAATTGTGTGCCGTTTTTTGGGTGAAAAAGCCTGGGATACCTTAAACAAACTACGCGATGAACGTGTTACCGGGCGTTCGGCGCGGATGTTATTTGAGGTGTTAGGTGATATCTGGGTGGTGGTGCGTAATCCCTTTATTCAAGATGATTTATTGGGTAATAAACGTCGGCGGATGGCATTAATACAGGCTTTAAATCATCGGTTGGAACAAATTAGTTCACGTGCTGACGGCAATCCTCAAGCTTTAGAGCTGGTAAAATTGACCAAAATTGCCGTAGATGATTTTGAGAATTGGTTTCCAGAGCAAATTGAATTACGGCGACGTGTATTAAAACGATTCAGAAAAGCGACACGTGCAGACAATGTCGACTTTAGTGGCCTGGCACGCGTTTCACATGTGACGGATGCATCTGACTGGCGAGTTGAATATCCATTAGTAGTGGTATCGCCTGAAACAGAACAGCAAATTCAATTAGTTGTGCAAGCTTGCCTGGATTTAAGTCTGTCCATTATTCCTCGTGGTGGTGGTACGGGTTACACCGGTGGTGCAGTTCCATTAACGGCTGATTGTGTTGTTATTAATACTGAAAAGCTAGAAACAGTTTATGACGTTCGTGAAAGAATATTGCCTGGCGTTGATACTTTAGTTAATACCATTGCGGTTGAAGCAGGTGTTGTGACTAAAAGGGTATCTGAAGCTGCTGCAAAATCCGATTTGGTTTTTGCGGTTGATCCCACTTCCCAGGATGCTTCCTGTATTGGTGGTAATATTGCGATGAATGCCGGTGGTAAAAAAGCGGTGTTGTGGGGAACCACGTTGGATAACTTAGTTTCCTGGCGCATGGTCACGCCATCTGCAGAATGGCTTCAGGTTGAACGATTGTATCATAATCTGGGGAAAATCCATGAGCAGGATTTTGCTGAGTTTCGATTAACGTTATTTCACGCTGATGGTAAAACCCAATCTGGCGAATCTGAAACCTTAAAAATACCCGGCAGTGAGTTGCGAAAACAAGGTTTGGGAAAAGATGTTACTAATAAATTTTTAGGTGGGTTGCCCGGAGTTCAAAAAGAAGGTTGTGATGGTATTATTACTTCAGCTGTTTTTGTATTGCATAAAAAACCACAATTCACCCGGACCGTATGCCTGGAATTTTTTGGTAGTAATATTAAATTAGCGGTACCGGCAATTGTTGAAACGAAAAATTATATTGATAATTTAGATAACGTATTACTTGCGGGGATGGAACATCTCGATGAACGTTATGTGCGTGCCGTAAAATATACCACTAAGGCGGCTCGACGTGATTTACCTAAAATGGTGTTATTAATTGATGTTAGTGGTGATATCGAAAATGCTGTTGCCAATGCAGCTTCAGAAATTATTCGTTTAGCGAATCTGCGTAACGCTGAAGGCTTTGTTGCTGTAAGCGATGATGCGCGACATCATTTTTGGGCAGACAGAACACGAACAGCTGCTATTGCAGCACATACTAATGCCTTTAAAATTAATGAAGATGT
>JBGMRJ010000082.1:0-3732 GCA_048061315.1 Gammaproteobacteria bacterium | reverse complement strand
CAAGATACTGATGGCATTAATGTTGAGAAAATATCCGTGTTTGAAATTTTACAACAGCGTGATATTCGGATTTCATATCAACATAGTATCGAGCAAGCCTTAAAAGAAATATTTAATGGCCATGAATTAGCCGCGGTTCGGAATAAATTTGATCAAATTCATAAAGATAAACGATCCAGTCGAATATTTGTTGCAACGCATATGCATGCTGGTGATGGTAATGTTCATACTAATATTCCGGTGAACTCTAATGATTATGTCATGATGCAGCAAGCAGAGCTGATTGTGGATCGTATCATGGCACTGGCTAAATCTCTAGATGGCGTTATATCAGGAGAACACGGCATTGGAATAACTAAGTTAAAATATCTAGACGATAATATCATTACGTTATTTACAGAGTATAAAAATAAGGTCGATCCGAAAAATGTATTTAACCCGGGAAAATTAACCAAGCAATCAGGCTTGTATGAAGCATACACGCCATCACTGCGATTATTACAACAAGAAGCTTTAATTCTTGAAGCCAGTGATCTTGGCAGTTTAAATGATATGGTGAAAAATTGCCTGCGTTGTGGAAAATGCAAACCAGTTTGTACGACACACATTCCTAGAGCAAATCTATTTTACTCACCACGAAATAAAATTTTAGCATCAGGTTTAATCATTGAAGCGTTTTTATATGAAGAGCAAACCCGCCGAGGTATATCAATTCGCCATTTTGATGAAATGAATGATATAGCCGACCATTGTACGGTATGCCATAAATGTTTAAGCCCTTGTCCGGTTGATATTGATTTTGGTGAAGTGTCGGTTCGAATGAGAAACTTATTGAATGCCCATGGTAAAAAACGCCGTAATGTTGTTACCTGGTTTTCCATGCAATTTTTAAATATCACTGATCCAACGACGATTAAGATATTTAGAACTGTTGCAATTAAATGGGGTTATGCCGGGCAACGATTGGCATATTCTATAATGAAAAAACTGATGTTAGAAAATAAAAAGAGTTTGCCTAAAAGTACCACTGGTCGTACACCGATAACGCAACAGGTTATTCATTTTATGAAAAAACCGATGCCGGGAAATTTACCAGCAAAAACGATGCGCGCGTTGTTAGGTGTTGAAGATAATAAATCTGTTTTTATTTTACGTGATGCTCGAAAAATAACGCATGAATCAGATTCGGTCTTTTATTTTCCCGGTTGTGGGTCAGAACGATTATTTTCAGAAGTCGGGCTGGCGACATTGGCCATGTTATATGAAACCGGAGCACAAACAGTTTTACCCCCGGGCTATCTATGTTGTGGTTATCCTCAAACTGCTGGGGGTAATGATGCCAAGGGAACACAAATATCAGTTGATAATCAGGTATTATTTCATCGTATTGCAAACACCTTAAATTACATGGACATTAAAACCGTTATTGTCTCCTGTGGTACTTGCATGGATCAACTTCAAAAATATCAGTTTGATAAAATATTTCCGGGTTGTCGGTTATTGGATATCCATGAATACCTAATGGAGCAGGGTGTAAAATCAGAGGGTATTGAAGGTGTGCAATATTTATATCACGATCCTTGTCATACTCCAATGAAAACACACAATCCTGTCAAAGTGGCCTCGAGCTTAATGGGCAGTGACGTTTTACTTTCTGATCGTTGTTGTGGTGAAGCCGGTACTTTTGCAGTGTCACGTCCCGATATCGCAACACAAGTTCGTTTTCGTAAACGTGAAGAATTACAAAAATCCCTTGTCTCATTAACCGGTGAGATGAAAACCAGTCGTTTGAATAAGTCTACTAGCAAGGTAAAAATTCTAACATCGTGTCCAGCATGCCAGCAAGGTTTATCCCGTTATTCCGATGATACGGGAATGGACACAGCATATATTGTTGTTGAACTTGCCAATGCAAATTTAGGTGCGCAGTGGCAAACGGAATTTGTTGAAAAAATCAGAAATGGTGGGACAGAGAGTGTGTTGTTGTAACAATTAATCTATCACTTTCACCCCATCCGGCGTTCCTAGTAACAACACATCAGCCGGGCGAATCGCAAATAAACCATTAGTGACTACTCCGGTTAATTGATTCAATTGTTCTTCTAATTTTACTGGATTCATGATTTCAAGGTTGTGCACATCCAGAATGACATTACCGTTATCGGTCGTAAAGTTGTCACGTAATACCGGTTCACCACCTAATTTGACAATTTCACGGGCTACATAACTGCGTGCCATTGGAATAACTTCAACCGGTAATGGGAATTTACCCATGATATCAACTAATTTGGATTCATCGGCAATACAGACAAATTTCTTACTGGCCGCAGCAACGATTTTTTCTCGGGTTAATGCACCACCACCACCTTTGATAAGATGCAGATGACGGTTTGATTCATCGGCACCATCAATGTATACCGATATTTCATTGACAGAGTTTAAGTCATATACTTCAATTCCGTGTGCTTTTAAGCGATCGGCACTGGCCACTGAGCTGGCAACAGTACCGTCAATTTTGCCCTTAATTTTAGCTAATTCATCAATGAAAAAATTTGCAGTTGAGCCAGTGCCTACACCAATAATAGTTCCGGCTACTACGTGTTCTATTGCTGCTTTTGCTACAGCTTGTTTCATTTCATCTTGATTCATTATTTGCTCCTGATATTCATCTGTTACTGTATAAATAAAGTAACTCACGTTATGATATTGTGAATTTGCTATTATACCGCTATCGCACGAAGATGTGCTATGCAGCTCTGTTAAATACTAAAATTCGAGTAATGAGACACAATCAATGGAAGAATTAACTAAAATTACACCTCAATCTATCAAAGATGGCGTTGATAAAGCACGGGTATACGATGTTGCCAACGTAACAGCATTGGAAATCGCACCGCGATTATCGGATAAAGTTCAAAATACAGTTTATCTAAAACGCGAAGATACACAATCGGTGTTTTCGTTTAAATTGCGTGGTGCCTATAATAAAATTTCAAAGTTATCGGATTCTGAGTGTCAAAACGGTGTTATCGCAGCATCTGCCGGAAATCATGCCCAGGGAGTGGCACTGTCAGCTAAAAAACTGGGTATTCATGCTACTTTAGTGATGCCAAAAACGACACCGGATATTAAAGTAAGTCTGGTTAAATCCTGGGGTGCGAAAGTTATTCTTCATGGTAATACCTATGATGAAGCTTATATTCACGCAAAAGAAATATCCACATTGCTCAATATAGTATTGGTACATCCTTATGATGATGCTGATGTGATAGCCGGGCAGGGAACAATAGCAAAAGAGATTCTGAAGTCCATTCCTGAAGATATTTCAGTTATTTTTGTACCTGTTGGCGGTGGTGGTTTGATTGCTGGTATTGCCGGGTATGTTAAAACCCTGCGTCCGGAGATAAAAATTATTGGTGTTGAAGCCGAAGATTCTGCCTGTCTGCATGATGCACTTCGTGCTCAAGAACGCGTTATTCTTGATGAAGTTGGAATTTTTGCGGATGGTGTTGCGGTGCGACAGGTTGGTGAGTTGCCATTTGAAATTGCACGACAGTGTGTCGATGGGGTTGTGTTAGTAACAACCGATGAGATTTGTGCAGCAATAAAAGATATTTTTGATGATACCCGGGCAATTATGGAACCGGCAGGTGCCTTAGCTGTTGCCGGTTTAAAAAAATATCTGGAATTTAATGATGTTAAAAATCAAACGATGGTCTGCATTAATAGTGG
>JBGMRJ010000081.1:0-13274 GCA_048061315.1 Gammaproteobacteria bacterium | reverse complement strand
GCACCCGAAGCTGAGTTATTAATCGATTTTGGTTTAACCGAAGGACCCAATCGAGTTCACAAAGGTCAAGGCACCCAAAACCGCTGTTTCTTTTTTAATAATACGATGCTGGAATTGTTGTGGGTTTATGATGAAAGTGATGCCCAGAATGATTCAACTACGCCAACAACCTTATGGCCTCGGTGGAGCCAGCGGAAAAGCGATGTTTGTTCTTTTGGCTTGTGTGTTCGTGCTGTTGACAAAACAAAAAACGAAGCACCGTTTAACTCCTGGAAATATCAGCCTGATCTTTTTCCTGAAGGGATGTTTGTTAAAATTGCCGATTCAGTTAACAATTTAAAGGAACCCCTTATATTTTATTCGCCGATGGGACATCGACCTGATAGTGGTAACTACGCAAATGAAAAAATGCGCCAACATAAAATCAATTTTAAAGAATTAACTTCAATCAGTCTGGGGCAACCGCAAGAAAATTATTCAGATGCCTTTGAAGCTTTGATTAACCATAACATCATAAAACTAAATCCAAATTTAAATAGTAAAATTGAACTACAATTTGATAAGGGCGTTAAGAAAATGGAAAAAGATTTTTCTCCAATGTTACCATTAGTGATTAAATGGTGATACATACTTTATTGTAGTGTAATCGGATGGGATAGCATTGCATCGGATTTAACAATCATTAGAATCAATGTGGCATGGAAAGAGCTGACCCTGACGATGCAGAATTATTTACAGGGTCATTTTTAATTATATATTTTATTGGTTATATTTAATTGTTCCATCTTTCATTGCTTTAGACATCGCATCCATTATTGTCATTACCTGGTATCCTTTAGGTAAGGCTAAATAATTTTTTGGGGCTGTTGTATTAGTTTTAAATTTTTTGAGTTCCATTGTTATTTTACCATTAGCGTCAATCATTTTTACAGGTTGCCCAAATTGTTTTGCAAGATCACTGTCTTGTTGAATTTCAGCTTGTTCACAAAGGCCTCCATCAGTATCACCTTCGGCTGATTCTAATGAGTCAAAATCTTGAATAATTTTACTGTAGGCTTTATTTTTTGTTAAAAAAACATCAAAGCATTTTTTACCTTCAGCGATAAAATCATATTGAGTCGTTTCCAGTCCCGCTATAACTTTACCTTTACGTTTGTTAGTGTAGCTAACTTTGATTTGAGGTGGTTTGTTCATATTTCCCATTTCAGCCATTCCGGGGTAATTGGCCATTGGCATCGGGTTTGAGAGATCAATTAAGATTTTTTCTTTGTCAACAATAAGATACATTTTTTTGGTTTTTAACATTCCGAACATATCACCTTCAGGGCCGCTCGGGGTTTCTGAATTCACAGCTTGCTTCATATTGGCACGAATGTATTTATCATTGGCCCATGTGGTTAACGTTCCTTCAGATGATTCAATAACCATTAGAGTGTCTGCAATAGCAGTCTGGTTTATTATTAAGCAAATACTAAATAGTATCATTCTGGTTTTCATGTGCTTACTCCTAGTAGTGATGTTAATTTAGAATAACGTATTAATAGTATCAAATCGATTAAAACTGATTAGTATTATTAATCCGGTAATTATTGGGTTTATAAAGGGCAGAATTCTGGCTGATTTAAAATCATTCTGTTGATGAATATCCCCTTTTGAATTCAGTTGCCAACAAAGCGTACTATAGATAATTTTATCTAAACTCTTTGGTGCGACAAATTGCAGTGTCAGGTTTAATAGTATTCCTAGCCTTTTAAGGTGAGCATTATTTTCAATGCAAAATGAACAGTTTGAAATATGATAATTTATATTTTTTTGGTCTGTTTTAGATATTGAAGTGCGCTTCATGTGAGTAGTTATTTTAAAATAGGATTTACAATAATCATTCGAAGTAGCCACTTTACCTTTCATTTCACTAATTAAATCACGTTCAAATAGTATCCCAGCATGATGTAAATTTATTTTCACGTCTACAATTTCTCGTTTTGTTATGTTAGCAATTTCAATAATGGACAAATTTTCAATAAAATATAAAATTATTATTTCCTTTGTTGCTAAAGGCATACTATGAATTAATTTCTCTATGGTATTTTGTATCTCCTTTAATGCCATACTGATAGGGAGTTGATTGCATTGTTCACTAACAAAATTGAGTTCTTTACTTTGATCAATACTATCGAATGAAATATTTTGTTTACGATTTGTCTCTATATAATAAATATTTCGGGCTAAAGAAATGTACCATTGTTTTGCAAGTTTACTATTTTTGTTATGGTTTAGTGCATTCAGAAATGTTTGTTGAGTGACATCCATTGCAATATCATGGTCATTGGCTAGCCGAAAAATAAAATTGTATATATGATCTTTATATCGAATATACGCTTGTTCTATCTGCTTATTATCCATAGATTAACCTTCTTGTTGTTAACACAGAGTTAGATGGTCACATTTAGTATTTTGTGACCTTGTGTATTAATGACAACTCAACTAAGGTTTGGGTTACAGATATCGGGTATTTAATTTTGCATTAAAATCATATATTTATAAATTATCTTGAATTTGTATCAATAACTTTAATATTAGTGGGGATTGAAAAAATGGTATCCGCTATTGTAATATTTTTTTCAAATACGATTGCACGGTTATCGGATTTACCAAAAAACTGGCTTTTAGAGGCTTTGCCAATGTTAATAGTGGCTTTTAATATAATCGGTCGTTTAACAACTGAAGGGTAATCGTGCATACCTTTTAAGTAGCACAACCGAGTATTCATTTGCTCGCCCATGGCAGTATATTCACAGGTTTCACCGGCAACCGTTTCTTGGCCAACAACTTTGGTTAGATCAGCTAATTTCATCAGCGCTTCTTTGGATTGTTTTTCTTGAGCACTACCTGCTTTACCAAGAAAGGCCTCACTCATCATTTGACCCATGGCATAAGCGGCATAGGGATCTTTAGTTGCCATACCTTTATACATGTCATCGACTTGTTTCTCAGTGATTACTCCGCTAATATTCTTATCAGCTGTATTACTGATAAAGTCTATATCGTAGATATTTTTCCCATCATCAATTTCAGCTCGATGATAATTTGTTTTAATTAACTTACAATTACCTGTTTCAGAAATTGTGTAAGTGCTACCTTTTGAATACAGTGCATACTTGTTTCCTGAAAAATATTCATCTTCGTAATTTTCGGTTAACTTGGGCCAATTAGGTTCAGGGATAATACCCTGATCAATATTAAAGCCAGGAATGCTTTGTTTAAGTTTTTGTTCTTCTGTAACCCACAGTTGTGGAAATCGATCTCGCATCATTTTATAGGAGTCTACTAATGTAAGGCACATTTTCCAATTGAATCTTAACGGATTCGATTCATGTGTACCGGTTTGTTTGCGACGAATGTGGATGGTTGGCAACTTTACAGCAGCAACAGTTGTAGTTTTTGCTTGTATGTTCTTGCCAAAATTAATTTCAACAGCCACAGGATCATCGTTTTTTACAATAAATTTAGATTCTTGTGTTTTACCTTGGTAAGTCGCTTTTGCTAAATAATATCCCGAGTCGAGTATAATATTAAAATTTGGCGTAGCGCTGGATTTTACCAGAGCAGGTTTCGATTTTGTTTTACCATTGTTGTCTGCGGTATTAAATATATCCCATTTTAATCCCTGAAGAATAAACTGACCTTTATTTTTAGCTCTAAAGCTAACAATCGTCGTTGCATCGGGATCCAGTTTGGTTAATTTTTTTGTGGGCGATTTGGGTTTAACAACAGGTGCAGCTTTTGCAGGTGCGGGTGTTGTTGATGGAACAGTTGGCGGTGGTGCAACTGGTGCAATCACCGGTGGTGGTTGTTTGCTTATCGTGATAACTTTGTCTTCTTTATTGAGTAGATTAGTTAATAATATTATTCCGCCAATGCCAACCAGAGCAACAGCACCGATGATCCCGGCAACTTTAGCCGACATTAATTTACTAGCCACTATTTTAGTGGCTGTTGATTTTGTGGTCGATGATACTGCAGAATTAGCAGCAGTGTGAGTTATAGTCGAGCTACTGGTATTACCGGTTCCGGTTAAAAAACCAAACTCAGACGCCATTGCTTCACTCATCATTTGATCGAGAATGTAAGGTGCAGCAATAAGAGCGCCAAGATTGAATAACACTCTTGAGCGTTTTAACTGCTCAGCATCTTCTGAGCATATTTTACAAGCGGTAATGTGTTTATCAACTAGTTGTAAACCCTGCTCGGGTATCTCGCTATTGGCATACGGTGCCAGCATGGTTGTTAGAGTATTGCATTGCTCGCGTGATGCAGCGACTTTGGCATACATCTCATTGGTAAATGACGATTCAAATTTAATTCTGGCGCGATGCAAACTTACTTTAACGTCAGAGAGTGTGCGGCCAGTAACAACGGCTATTTCTTTAATGGTTAAATCTTCAGTGTACCGTAGAATCATTAACTCTTTAACTTTGGCGGGCATGCGTTTAATGGATTGTTCCACTTTACGCTGAATATCGTGTAGCTCGGTGGTGTCGTGCACACCTTCGCTGTTGTCTATTGCTTCAAAGTCGCCGGCTTCTTCAATCGCATCGAGTGAAGTCGCTTTTTTACGTTTGAATTCGTTGTATAAGGTATTTCGGGCAATGGTAAACAGGTAGGCCTTGGGGTTATTTATTTCGGTAAGATTTTTATCACCCAAAGCCTTAATGAACGTTTGTTGTGTAATGTCCATTGCGAGTTCGGGATCATTTGCCATCCGTGCTATAAAGTTATAAACATGATCTTTATGATCCCGATATAAGCGTTCGATTATTTTATTTTTATCCATTTTGGTTCACCTGTTAATAAACAGTCCCCGTTTGTTAAGTTTAACTATATCAATATTCAGTCATAAACGATAAGCCTGAATATCCCTTGATTACGTACTTGTCAGCCGTTTTTCTGGTCATCTAGATAAAAAGACAAGTGAAGTCCCTTCTGGGTTACACAAATTGAATGATTTACGTACAAATTAATAGTGTATCGGGCTAATGATTCATTCAATGTATCGTATATCATTGTTTTATATAAAATTAAAAGTATTCTTTTTTTTGCCAAAAACTGTAACCCGATTAGCCTCTCGTCTGTCTTTATTAATAACGAACACAAATTAAGACAGAAAATGGAGATAAAAATGAAAATCGGAATAACAGGAAGACGAAACAAATTAATAGCAGTATTGGCGTTTGCATTAATTACCAGTGCCTGTGGTGGTGGTAATTCAAAAGCCACGAATAACAACGGAAATAATATCGGTACACCTGACACTGGTATAACAACTGTGTTTGAAGGTGTGTGGTATAAGCCTTGCGGTTTAGCAGATGATAATGGGCCAGTTGCAGTTTATGACACCGTAACATTAACGTTTAAAAATAATATTTTTCAATCCGACATTAAAAATTTTACAGATTCAAATTGCACAACGGTATTTTCTCAATCACCAAACCCAACAGCAAGCGGTACGTTTTTATTAAGCGATGTTGTCATTACAACAACTAGCGGTCTAATGGCGACTGAATTTACCACCCGCATTACTTCAACTACCGGCGGTCCATTTGAAAATTATGATTACGACATTTATTACATCAGTGTCGACACACTGTATTTTGGAAATACTAATGCGGTAAAGAATGGTACGAGCGTGGCACTTAGACCGGACACATTGGATTTTAATCGCGGTTTTATTCGTCAATAAACTATTAACTAAAAAAACTCTAGCAGTATTACTTTTAACCTGATTGCGTGTGGTGGTGACGTACCCACTGGTATTAATACAGGTAATTAATTTTAAATAACGAGAAGGAATAATTATGAAAAACTTGATAGCACTTTCAACAGCACTACTTGTACTTTTTACTCAAACCGTATTTTCCGATGAGGAAGAGGATCTTGCCGCAATGCAACAGCAACTCAATGCAGAAACAATGAATAAACCTTTTTTAGCCGAACAACCTGAAAAAGTGGATGCATATATAAAAGAAGCAATGAAAAAAAATATTAAGCCAATCGAGTATGAAGGTAGGTATTGGCAACGAGGTTATACCTGCCGCAATTTATTGCGATATTCGTGGAATGAATACAGAAATTGCCGTTATTACTACAGCTATTATGGCCGTTATTATTACTAATTTTATTTTAATTAACTACAAAATTCCTGGAGGAATTATTATGAATACTTTTAAAAATGTTTTACGTGTAAGTGCTATTACTGTTGTTGCAGTTTACCTGTCTGGTTGTTCTGCATTACATACTTCAATTTCAAAACGAAATTTAGATGTTCAGGCAAAAACCAGTACGGCTGTTTTTGTGGATGCTGTTGAACGGCAACATCGAACGGTTTATGTATCGATTCACAGTGGTGTTATGGAATTTGATCGCCGCGATTTTAAAAAATTCGTTAAAAGTCAATTTGCTTCAAATGACGAAGGCTACCGTATTGTTGATAGCCCTAAAAAAGCGCAGTTTCAATTAAACATTTATGTATTAAATCTGGAAAAGGCCAGTCCATCTGCAGCTGAACTGGCATTAAAACAAGGCTACATTGGTGGCGGTGGCACGGGTGCCGGCGTTGTTGGTGGTGCAGTAATTGGCGGTGTCGCAACCGGAACCGTTGGTGGTGCAGCTGTTGGTGGTGTAGTCGGTGGCGTTGGAACAACCATTGCGGATGCGTTTGTTCAAGATGTTACCTACATGTTAGTTGCCGATATTCAAATAAAAGAGAAAGCCCGTAAAGGTGTGATCATTAGAAAAGATTCACAAGTGAGTGCAAAAATATCAGATGCCGGAACCAGCACTCAACGTTATTCAGAAGCAACAACACGCAAAGAATACCGTACACGGATTGTAACAACAGCAAACCAGGCTAATTTGGAATTAGCGGATGCTCAGGAGTTGATGTTTAAAAAGACGGCTTATGCAATGGCTGGATTTTTTTAAAAAGGTGTTAAAGCTCTCTTAGTATATTCTTAAGAGAGCTTCACATTTCAGTTAATATTGAAGTAGAAATAGTGAAATTAATGATTACATGCACTCTGATCCTAAGCTACTATCCCCATATTCAAGACAAGGTAGCTTATGACAGATAATCACCACCATCATCTTCTCCCGGAGAAGCCCGCTAATAACGATAAAGATTCTCGATACCGTGAAACGATAAAAGTAACTTTAATCGGTTCGGTAATCGATTTAGTGCTGGGTGTTGTAAAAATTGGCGTGGGCGTTACCGGCCATTCTCAGGCATTGATTGCAGATGGTGTGCATTCGTTATCCGATTTATTAACAGATGGCTTAGTGCTTTATGCGGCAAAACATGCCGCAGCCGAAGCGGATGATGAACATCCCTATGGTCATGCGCGGATAGAAACGGTTGCCACCGTAGTCCTGGGTGTTGCATTAATAGCAGTCGCTATTGGGATTAGTGCCGATGCGATACAGCGTTTATTTGAGCCTGATTCCTTGCTGGCACCCGGTAAGTGGTCACTTATTGTCGCTGTAATATCAATCGTGTCGAAAGAGGGAATCTACCATTACACCATGCACGTAGCGAATAAACTGCGCTCGAATATGCTCAAGGCAAATGCCTGGCATAGTCGATCTGATGCAATTTCTTCAGTAATAGTTGTAATCGGAATTGTAGGTAGTATGTTAGGGCTCACTTACCTGGATGCTGTTGCTGCTGTTGGTGTTGCGTTGATGGTCGCTAAAATTGGCTGGGATCTGGTGTGGCACAGTATGCGCGAATTGATGGATACGGGGCTGGAAAGTGAGCGTATAGCTGAAATTAAATCCTGCATTAATGGAATAGACGGTGTACAAACTTTACACATGCTACGCAGTCGGTTGATGGGTGCAGATGCCCTGATCGATGTTCATATTCAGGTAGGTGATGATTTAAGCGTTTCAGAAGGCCACTTTATTAGTGAAACAGTGAGTAAATGTTTGATTTCAGAATTTGAAGAAATCAGGGAAGTGATGGTACACATTGATCCCGAGGATGATGAAGTGACCCAGATTAGTACCGCATTACCCGCTCGAACTGAGTGCATTTCCAGGTTAAAAACCTGCTGTTCGGATATTGCGGCCTTTGAGTCAATCAAGCGAATACAGTTACACTATTTGAATAGTCGGCTCATTATTGATCTGTATTTACCACTTTCATTGTTAGATGATCTAGGCGACAATGCTGCCAGTAATTTAGAGATGAAATTTAATCAAGCCGTTGAAAGTGAAGACTATATCAAGGTTGTACGACTTTTTTACTTATAAGTGCTACTGGTAATTTCAATTTTCGGGCTGATTAAAGCACATAATTAGAGCATAATAATATTTCATTGCACCTATGTAGTGCATTCGTGTTACTTTCTAAATAACAATTATTAGTATTATCTATAGATATCAAATGGTTACAACTTTGGCATGATAAGTGCTGAACACTAACACATGATTTTGGTGTAAATCGAAGTATGAACTTCGTTTTACAATTTTGATTTAATTTTGGAGGAAAGACGATGTCGGTAGACAACGCACTTAAGATGATGAAAGACAATGGAGTCAAATTTGTAGACTTCAGATTTACCGATACACGCGGTAAAGAACAACACGTTTCAGTACCTGCTCATGCCGTTAGTGAAAAAGATTTTAAAGCGGGCAAAATGTTTGATGGTTCATCAATTGCCGGCTGGAAAGGCATTAATGAGTCCGACATGATTTTAATGCCGGATGCAGATTCAGCAGTAATGGATCCATTTTTTGATGATGCCACAATGATATTGCGATGCGATATTGTTGAGCCTTCAACTGGTCAGGGTTATGAACGTGATCCCCGCTCTGTTGCTAAACGCGCAGAAGAATATTTAAAGTCTACCGGCATTGCTGATACAGCCTATTTTGGTCCTGAGCCTGAGTTCTTCATTCTAGATGATGTTCGTTGGGGTGCTGATATGAGTGGCTCATTCTGTAAAGTTGATTCTGATGAAGCGTCATGGAACTCCGATCGTGTTTTTGAAGACGGCAATATTGGTCATCGTCCTGGAGCTAAAGGTGGTTATTTCCCTGTTCCTCCTGTTGATTCATTACAAGATATGCGTTCAGCCATGTGTTTGGCAATGGAAGAAATGGGGCTTGTAACAGAAGTACACCATCACGAAGTGGCAACTGCCGGACAATGTGAAATTGGTACCGTATTTAATACCTTGGTAAAACGTGCTGATCAAAATCAAATTTTGAAATACGTGGTACAAAACATTGCACATGCTTACGGTAAAACAGCAACCTTTATGCCTAAACCGTTAGTGGGTGATAATGGTAGTGGTATGCACGTTCACATGTCATTAGCCAAAGGTGGTGAAAATTTATTTGCCGGTGATAAGTACGGTGGTTTAAGTGATACCGCATTATATTATATTGGTGGTGTTATTAAACATGCTCGCGCATTAAATGCCTTTACCAATGGTTCAACTAATAGCTATAAACGTTTAGTGCCTGGCTTCGAAGCACCTGTTATGCTTGCCTATTCAGCTCGTAACCGTTCAGCTTCTATTCGTATTCCGTTTGACTCAAACCCGAAAGGCCGTCGTATTGAAGTGCGTTTCCCTGATTCTGCAGCGAATCCTTATCTTACCTTTGCCTCATTAATGATGGCGGGTCTTGATGGCATTCAAAACAAGATTGATCCGGGTGAAGCAATGGATAAAGATTTATATGATTTACCACCAGAAGAAGATGCTGCCATTCCTAAAGTATGCGCCTCTTTAGAAGAAGCGCTAGATGCATTGGATAATGATCGTGACTTCCTGAAAGCCGGTGGTGTATTCACTGATGACGCCATTGATGCCTATATTGGACTTAAAATGGAAGAAGTCACGCGTTTACGCATGACAACGCATCCAGTTGAATTCGATATGTATTATAGTGGTTAGTCGTAATTTGATATGAAAAGTGAGAAACGCTCCCATTAGGGGGCGTTTTTTTTGTTCTATACTATTGTGAATTCAATATATCGTGCATATAGTTATACTATGAAGTTAAGTAATATAGTCAAGATAGGTGTGGTTTTTACCTTAGTCAGCTGGTCTGCTACAGCGCTCATTGCTGAGACCGGAACAGATAACAAAAAGAGTGCATCGAGTTCATCAAAAGAAATTTATCGTAATGTTAACGAAGATGGTGTTGTTGAATTTACCGATCAAGGTGTTGCAAACTCAGAAAAAATAAAATTAAAAACAACCAACACCTTTAAAGCAGCCGATAAAAAAATAACACCACGGCCTGAAATCAATGACGACTCAAATGATTCGGGTACTCAGAATGTCGCAAAATATTCTCAAATCGCAATTAGCTCACCGACTCCCGATCAACAAATACGAAGTAATGATGGGCTATTAACAGTATCAATCTCGATTAGTCCGGGATTAAATATAGCCGCCGGTGACCAAATTGAATTGTATTTCGACGGTCGCTCACAAGGGAAGCAAACCAGTACGCAATTCAGTTTAAAAGATGTCTATCGAGGCCAACACCGGGTTCAAGCCAAAATTATTAATAAAAGTGGTGTGGTACTCAAAATCAGTAAACCCGTTCAGTTTGTAATACATAAATTTTCAATACTAAATAAGCCAAAAGCACGAGGCTAGCCCTCACTAAACCCAGCAATTTCTTTATTTGTGCTAATTGCACCATTATGGTGCAATTAGTTGCATATTTCGTTACACTAATCTTACGAAGGAAGATTAGACACAATTAAGATTAGACAGCATTAAAACACCAATGACCAAAAACAAAACTGATAGTAAAATAGCATTCCGGGTTCTCGAAAACCTGAATCATGCGGTATTACTGTTTGATCAGGAATTGAAGCTGCGCTACCTGAATGTCGAAGCGGAGCGAGTATTTGGTAATAGTGCACGCCATTTATTAGGTCAGTCAGCGCAGCTGCTATTTTCGGGTGAAACTGAATTGGTTGTACAACTGGACCATGCGATATCGACCTTGCAGCCATTTACCCACCGCGCCATCAGTATAACCCTGTCGTATAAAAATCCGATAATGGTAGATTTTACAGCATCACCCTTCTCAGACAATCAGGTTGTTAACGAAATTATCGTTGAAATAAGCCAGGTCGACAGGATGGTTCGAATTGCACAAGATGAAATTTTATTAAAGCAACAAAATGTCACCCAGGAAATTGTGCGCGGATTAGCACATGAGGTTAAAAATCCCCTGGGAGGTTTACGGGGTGCCGCTCAATTATTGGAAAAAGAATTGCCCAGTAAAGAACTCAAAGAATATACCCAGGTGATCATCAGTGAAGCTGATCGCTTACAAAATTTAGTGAACAGACTGCTCGGCCCTTCAACATTACCCAAACAACAACTCGTTAATCTTCATGAAATATTAGAACGAGTGAGACATTTAGTGTTAGCTGAAGTCGATACTAATATTACAATACATCAAGACTACGATCCAAGCATCCCGGATTTAAATGCCGATCCCGATCAATTAATTCAAGCGATATTAAATATTGTTCGAAATGCCGTTGAAGCATTATCAGGCGCAGGAACTATCACTTTAAAAACACGTATTCAACGGCAATTTTCAATTGGGCATCATCGTTTCAAACTGGTAGCGTCAATATCGATTATTGATAATGGACCCGGGGTATTACCAGAGATAAAAGATAGAATTTTTTATCCGCTGGTGACTTCAAGAGCAAAAGGTACTGGTCTGGGATTATCAATTGCACAATCATTAATACAAAAACACTCAGGCATAATTGAGTGTAATAGCAGTCCAGGTCATACTGAGTTTACAATTAACATTCCGATCAACGATGTAGATTATACTGAAACATAAATATGATATTTAAAACAATAACAAATTTTTTTGGTGAAGCGTATTATGAATAACGATACTGTATGGGTAGTAGATGACGATCGATCGATTCGTTGGGTTTTAGAAAAAGCACTTGTGAGTGCAGGGCTAACAGTAGAAATTTTCGAAGAAGCTAATTCAGTGTTAAAGGCACTGGAAAATAAACAACCCGATGCCATCATAACGGATATTCGTATGCCCGGAATTGATGGCCTGGAATTATTATCACGCATACATCAACGCTATGCTGACATGCCAGTTATAATAATCACTGCTCAAACCGATCTTGATAGTGCCGTTTCCGCTTATCAGGGCGGAGCATTTGAATACTTACCAAAACCATTTGATACTGATGAGGCAGTTGAGTTAGCAAAACGTGCTGTTAATCATAATCAAAATAAATCAAAAAAATCTGAATCGGTAGTTATTAATGCACCTGAAATAATTGGTGAAGCCGCATCCATGCAGGAAGTATTTCGCGCAATTGGCCGATTGTCGCAATCGAATATTACGGTTTTAATCAACGGACAATCAGGTACCGGTAAAGAATTAGTAGCACAAGCGCTACATAGGCACAGTCCAAGAGCCGATAAACCTTTTATTGCACTCAATATGGCAGCAATACCACGTGACCTGATGGAATCCGAATTATTTGGACACGAGCGAGGATCCTTTACCGGTGCACAAGCAGCGCGTAAAGGACGGTTCGAACAAGCCAATGGTGGCACGCTATTTTTAGATGAAATAGGAGATATGCCAGCAGATTTGCAAACACGATTATTACGGGTATTATCTGATGGTGAATACTACCGTGTCGGTGGGCATGATCCGGTAAAATCCGATGTTAGAATTATCGCTGCAACACATCAAAATCTGGAGCAGCGTGTTAAAGATGGTTCATTTCGAGAAGATTTATTTCATCGGCTTAATGTCATTCGCATTCAAATACCAAAATTAAGTGAGCGCCGAGACGATATCCCGGTATTAGCTAATCACTTCTTGCATGCTATTGCAGAAGAATTAAATGTTGAAGCAAAAGTATTAGATGACGAAGTGCAACAATTTTTATCGAATCTGGAATGGCCGGGTAATGTCCGCCAGCTTGAAAATACCTGCCGTTGGATAACCGTGATGTCACCTGGAAAATTAATTCATCGCGATGGCCTGCCGCAGGAATTAAATACCGATGATAATCAAACTGCAAATAGTACATTGAATTGGGTCGATGGTTTACGTTCATGGGCAAATCAAAAACTGCAAAATGGTGATGCAGGGATTTTAGAAATCGCATTGCCTGACTTTGAGAGAACACTAATTGAATCAGCACTTTATTATTCAGGTGGCAGACGACAAGATGCCGC
>JBGMRJ010000080.1:0-13583 GCA_048061315.1 Gammaproteobacteria bacterium | reverse complement strand
AAATGAGTTTAGCTTGCTAATGATGCTGGTAGAAAAACCAAACGAAGTAATTTGTAGGGATAAATTGCATAAGTCATTATTAAAAACAGAATACGATGGTTTAAACCGTTCTATAGACAATACAATATCCCGACTTCGTAAAAAATTAGGCGATGAAAATATCTCACAATTAAAGATAAAATCAATTAGAGGTAAAGGCTATTTATTCTCATCGAAAGAATGGTGAAAGATGCTTAAATATAATACAAATATAGTCATAATTTTCGAGATTTAAATAGATAATTCTAATAAAATAAATAGCCATTATTATTTAATTGTAACTGGAGTGGAGTAATGCGTTTATTCAGCAGGGTTAGGTGGGTGAAATTTCTGCGGCGAAAATCTTTAGTTAAACTAATTTCTTTAATGCTGTTTTTACCATTACAAGCAACATCGGCTTACGCGGTGACAGATTCCCGCTATGCCTTGGTAATTGGAAACAGTAATTATCAACATGCAGCAAAATTAAAAAACCCGGGAAATGATTCGACTGATCTGGCAAAAACACTACGAAATTTGAATTTTGAAACCACACTAATTCAAAACGCGACAAAAAATCAAATTAAAAAATCAGTAGAGGTATTTATAGCCACGCTTAAAAAAAGTGGCGGTGTTGGATTATTTTATTATGCGGGTCATGGTGTGCAATTTGAAGGCAGTAACTATCTTATCCCTATTGAAACAACTACAGGAACCGAACAACAGATTAAAGATCAAAGTTATAATATTGCCGGCTTGTTAGATGGTATGCGAAAAATTAACACAGCTACCAATATAATAATTTTGGATGCATGCCGAAATAATCCGTTTGATACTATTTCTCAATACGGCACACGATCAGTGACTAGCTCTAAAAGTCGAAGTATGGTTCGAGTGTCAATACCAAAATTAGATTCCGGTTTAAGTAAACTGGATGCGCCATCAAACACATTAATTGCATTTGCGACAGCTCCAGGAAAAGTGGCGCTTGATGGTGACGGTCGAAATAGTCCATATACTTTAAAATTAATTGAATCAATGCAGCGAACCGGATTAACCATTGGTGAAGTTTTTCGTCAAGTTCGTTCTAGTGTGGTTAAGTACTCAAATGGGCGACAAATACCCTGGGAATCATCATCATTAATTCAAGATTTTTATTTTAAACATCGCACCTTTATCCCCATGGGTTTCTAAAAGAATCAAAAGTGAAGCAATTTATATAAGGAAGTATAATGAACAAAATTAGTAAACAGGGATTAAGTGTCGTATTGGGAATTTTATCTATTGGAAATGTTTTCGCTGAAAATAATGTCGATGTAATAACAACAATTTCTGTTGGGGCGACGAATATTGCACTGGAGATTAATGAGAAATACAGTTCTTCATCGGTAACCTTTGATGGTGATACCAGAAATTTGAGCACCAATCCAAAAATGCCAGGTGCCGAAATTGGTGTTACTGTTCTTAGTGACAAATTTCATTATGGTTTTACAATGTTAATAACAGGCCAAAGTGTTGCTCGATTTGATAACAATGCATTCGATGTATCGACAAACACAACATCAAGTACCAGTAGCCAGGAGGTTACTTCACGAAGTTCGTATAGCTTGTATTTAGGTTATACACTGGTGGATAATTTTAGTTTATACGGTGGAGCGGCATTTGGAATTGGAAGTTACGGGGATGAAGTCAGTATCGATGAATTTGGTCCTTTTGCCGGGGCACGGTATTCGATACGCTTTGGATCAACATCATCCCTGAACTTCGATCTATCTTATTCGTTAGTTGATACCGAAGTTACCTTACGAGACACCGATTATACGGGTGGTCAGCATACTGTGAAATCAACAAATGATGGCTTAAGTTTATCCGCTAGTTGGTTAAAAGCATTGGATAGAGGAAGATCATTCTTTGTTAGATTAAAAATAGTGGATTTAAGCCTGGAAGGCAGTTCATCAATCGAAGCTACCCCTGCAGCTGGTGGTGGAATAGGAACGGCAACAATTAGTGGTAGCCAGGTGATTACGAGTTTAAGTCTCGGAACGGGCTTTTAATTCGTTATTAAATTTACTACATATTGTGCGGTTTGACATACAGCTGATGTAGTATCCGTTGCTGTCAGAGTCATTAACTCTTTAGCATCATTAAATTGTAATTCAGCAAGCTGTTGTCGCAAGGTCGATAACGCTGTAGAAAATACTTCAAGTCGCTCACTGCTGTTATCGATACGACATTGCAATGCTGCAAATGCAGCAAGGCGGCCTGTTTGCAATAAAGAGTCATATTGTTGTGCCGACATAATTGCGGTGACTTCTGAATTAGGAATGTTACTCAATGATGTTGATACAATACCGAAGTCTTTAAAGGGAGTATGGCCTATTTCATCGACACCCAACTTAAAGCCGGTTTCCAAAACCTGTTGTATTTGGGATTTTTGTTTTGGTTCTGAAAAGAACGAACGATCACTGGCGTAATCAGGTTCGGGTTTTTTAGCATCCGGTAATGAGGCCCAGTCTTGTTTTAACGACGCACCCCATTTGTCGTATGCGCCATTAAAACTTAGCTGAATGTTGATATCAGCCTGTTGCGGTAGTATTAAAATCATTATCACAACAACCGCAGCTGTTGAAAATCCTCCACCGAGTATTAATTTCGTATTAAACAGTTTAGATAGAAAATCGGTCAGTTTATTGCCATTTTCAGCAGTCTCACTAAGAGGGACATGACTTTCTAATTCATCCATATAGCTTAATGTTTCAACACAACGAACCCAGCGTTCATGAACATTTATATTATTTGCAATGTGGCTAAAGATTTGGGCTCGTCGAGTCGTATCGAGCTGATTTTCATATAATGCAGTTAAATCTTCATCGGTTGGCGCGATGCCCGCAATTTTTTCTGGCTGAGACGAAGCAAATTGCAGTGCTAACTGTGCAAGAGCTTTTATCTTATTTTCTAGTTTTAAAGTAGCCATATTGATTAACTTTTTCTTAACATTTGCTTAATCTATTAGATGGACAATAGTGTAAATATGAATAATTAACGAAGCCTATTTTGATAATTATTTTGAATATTCTATACATAATTCGTGTATTTCATCGAGATTAATATTGAGTTCATTAAAAACCTTGGTAATTCTGGCTAAAACTTGTTTCAATATTCGTCCGGGTAGATGCTCTTTCATGCCTAATGATTTCGCAATAATGGTTTTTTTCATGCCGTCTTGAAATATCATTCGAAGCAGGATTTTTTCTTCATCCGTTAAATTTAATTTTTTCTGTACTTGATCGAACTTTGAGCGATTTAAACTAACGTAGTTAGCAGCAAGATCCGTTGCAGACTCACCAAACATTTTTTCAATCGGTTTTTCATTCATGATGCTTGATATTATCAATAGTGTTTCGGTATAGGCTGTTTCAGTCATTGCATGTTCGGGTGTGTCGAGCGTAGTTATTATATCAGCCGGGTTATAGTTATCGTCTGTTGAGGGACTTTCTGATGTTTCACGGTGAGATAGTGAGCCACACCAGGGTAAACGTGCTTTAATGGTTGTAATTGCATTTTTAATCACGCTTTTTTCCCTAATAAATTTTGAGTTAAGTTGATCAATCACAGATTGTACTAATTGGCGTTCTAAGCAAACCATTTTCCAAATTTGTATCCACAGTGAACCTTGTCGTTTGAGCCATTCAGGCGGCCTTGGGCGACCAAACCGTTGCCGCGAAAATTCTTCCAGATAGTTGCTAGTGACTGTATGCAAATAGGATTCTGGTTTACAGTGTCCTTTGAACGAGCCGAGACATTTCCACTGATCTGCGGATAGTTGCTCTACAACATAGGTACTTGCTTCTTCAGCTAAACCACCGTTTCCAAATCGTTTTATCGCTAAACTATCAAGTTTTTGTAACCATCCTGATTGAAAAACGAGTGATTGCCAGTCAATATCAGCTCCCAAAAAACAACTCCGGTGAATTAGTAATAAATTACAATAATTAATAAATTATTATAATACTAATTAAGCTCTACAGTCACAACTTCCAGACTTGCCCTTGCTTTTAATGTAGGCGTTTTTTCCAGCAATCGCATCAGTTTATTAGCATCAGGTGAGTTACGTTGAAAACTTTTAGCCATTAACTCTTGATAATCACTACTTGAATTTTTAAAGGCATATACTTGTATATATTCTCGACCAAAAGGCGGAACTACTTTTGATAATGCTTTAAAAGCCAATAATTTATAAGCATCCAGTTTGTTTAATTCTGAAGGTGTGTAGGGATATAAAACAGTAATGGTGCCTAGGGGATTGATATTAATGATTAAAATATGAGCAGATTGGCTGCTTTTTATTGCGACTCCAATAGTATCACCTTCTGCAACGGTGCTGCCTCGGCCACTGGCAAACATATCAAGGTCAATATTAAAGTCTTGATTAAATGGTTTCTCGATAAGATTATTAATCCAAAGTTGGTTTTTGATATTATTAATAATTTCAGTATCCGATGGTTTATGCAATTGAAGAATTAAATCACCACTATGGCTGATGAAAAGGACTTTGTTTTCTAGCTTCCGTAACTCAAGTTGACCGTTCTTAGGGACAATGTTTATATTTTTTATTTTGGTGGCCAGTGATTTAATATGGGTTAGCGATTTATCAATAACAATTTTAAAATTTTTGTTTTGGATCTGAGCGGTAGGTTTCGATTGGTTTTTTGATTTCGGTTTTGATGTTGCAATGAATTGTTGTTTTTTAGGGATATTATTGCCTTTAGAATTAACTTTTTTTCTTAAACCAAAAATTCCTCTCGTTGCTAATTTATATTGATCTTCTGCTACTGAGGGTAAGCCATGTGGGGTGTGATCAAATCCACGAATACGCATAAAGTAACGGATTGTATTTTTAAGCTCAGAATAAGTGATTAAACCATCATGATTGCTATCAGCATTATAATTATTATTGAGAACGCGTAATAGCGTATCTGAAAATGCCCCATGGGGTTTGCCATCGATAGTGGGATAACGGCTTAGCATTGTAGATTTAATCTCTTGAGCTGGTTCATATTCGCCACTAGCTGATAAATAATATATATTTTTATAGGGATACGAATTAGAATTCTTCCCGGTAATTATTTTTGATACTGTTTCATCTGTTGTTTTATAATTTGGTAGAAGCTCTGTTGGATTTAAATATCGTGAGTCAAGTTTATTTCTTTTATAAAGGCCCCGAACAGTATTACCTGAATAACAAGCATCGATCGCAACAAAAACATGACGATCATTATTATCAAATTTTTTCAATAAGGGTCTTAAATCTTTTCGGCCGATAATGAGGTGATCAATTAATTCACTTTTGTTTTTAACATAGTCAATATCAATCGGAATTAATGCGCCAGAAGTCGTTGGTAGAGGTGATTTAAATGATTTGTCACTAGCACTCGTACCATGGCCACTAAAATATATAAAAATATTATCACCCGATTTTGAGTCTGTGTATAAATTTTTTATGGCTGCTAAAATTTGCTTTTTTGTTCCAGCTTCATTCAAAATCAAAGTAATATTATTTTCATTAAACGACCACTTTTTCATAAGTATTGACTTCATCAAAGTGACGTCATTTTTTGGCCCTGCAAGAGGCTTGATATTATAATCGCCGATCCCGACTAATAAAGCATAGTTTTCAGCAAAAGCTAAATTGCAGGGAAAAACGATTAGAATAATTGACGCATACAAATAAAGTTTTATGATTAATAAGTTCATGGTGTAATAATAAAAAAATACAGAATTTAAAATTGTATTTGAACCGAGAGAAAATTAGTACGAAAAACTAAGTGATTGATACAATTCTTACAATTTACCGAAAGAGACTAAACCACCTAAAGTACACTATACAAGCAAGATATCGATCTGTAATATACTTAATGTGGTTTGTTATCCGGATTGGTTAAAAAGAATACAGTATAGAGTGCATTCTTTTTAAGGTGAGCAAGAAACATACTTTTCAGTATTGGAATAAATAGCCAGGATGGCGTAAGAAAATATTCTCCTGGTTAGTTATATTTAAAAATTTTCACCATTGGAGTTTTCTTATGTCTTTAACTGCGCGGTTACTAATCCAGTATTTTACAATAGCATTAGTTTTAATCTCGATAAACGCATGCGGTGGCGCAGATAGTGGGCCAGGAACAACTGGTTCTAATGATAAAACCAAACCATTTGTCATTGACTCATTTCCGATAACCGATGTCGCCACAACAGAAATCACAGCTATTATTAAAGTGACATTCTCAGAATCAATTGCTGCAGTTAATACCGATAATATCAGTATTACAGCCATTTCATCCATTGGCACTCTAGGTGAACCGCTAACATTTCCACAGCAGAACGTACTCGTTCTGACATCAAAAGATACTGTAATCAATGTCCGGCTTGCAAATGCAGGGATTGATTTAGCACCTAATACGCAATATTTGGTGAAAGTATATGGAATTGAAGATTATGCTGGCAATGTAATGAAAGGGACGTGTCAGTGGTTATTCGCTACTACGGGTGCAAATCTCACTATCCCAAACTCAGGACCTTGTGAAACCGTTCCCGGAACTTTGAGTTTTGAATATGCAACAACTGAGGTTGATGAGGATATTTCTTCAGGGGCTACTACGCTTACTGTTATTCGAACTGGTGGAAGTGATGGTGCTGTCTCGGTGTTTTATGAAACACAAGATCTCAGTACAACAGTGGGTAGTGATTATAAAGTTACCAAAGGTACATTAACTTTTGATGATGGTGATGACACCAGTAAAGCAATTGTCATTCCTATAATTAATGATGCTAAAACTGAAAATAGTGAAAAATTTACAGTGAGCTTAAGCCAGGTCAGTGGTGGTGCGATACTGTCGAGTTCTGTCCATACAGTTACCATTAATGATGATGATATCCCACTGGAAGGTAAATTGACTTTCTCCGTAAATAAATCAACAGTGGTTGAAAATGTTATGGGTGGTAATGTACTTGTTAACGTTACTCGAATCGGCGGAAGTGTTGGTAGGGTTAGTGTTGAATATCAAACCAGTAGTGGAACAAACACTAATGCAGCTGTGGCAGGAAAAGACTATACACCAAAAGTAAATACACTAATTTTTGATGCTGGAATTACGACACAAACTATTTCAATTCCAATAATTGATGATGTTGAAATCGAGACACTGGAAACATTTTTAATTAGTTTACGTAACATTACTGGTGGTGCTACATTAGGATCACCTAACATTCATATCGTTACAATTGCAGATGATGAACAAGCAGCTGGTTTAATTAATCTCTCTGTTATACCGAAACTAAAACAATTGCAGTTTAACTGGACGCCTTCAAAAGCGGGTTCAATTTATAATATGTATGTTAATCCTGATGGCGCTTCAGGTTTTACGAAAGTGATAGGTTCTGCGATTAAGGGCACAAGTTTCACTCTCAATATTGGAACTCATAATCTTGATTGGGTAAAGGCCAAATTTATTGTTGAAGCTTGCATCAAAACCACGTGTTATACATCGAATGAATTAGTGGTAACCGATCAAATGCTTAAAACCATTGGTTACTTTAAACCAGGCAATACGAGTATTGGAACTAATTTTGGCAGCTCAGTTGCGCTAAGTGATGACGGTTTAACATTAGCTGTAGGCGCGCCATTCGAAAGTAATAAAAATTTCAACATTATTAATAATAGTAACTTTCCAACACCTGCAGAAAATAAAAATGATGCGATTGATTCTGGTGCAGTTTATATCTACGTTCGGGATAAAGTAACGAGTGATTGGAAACTTAAATCGTATATTAAACCTGGTAATACGGGCGCTGGCGATAATTTTGGCATTTCAGTTGCTCTAAACAGTGATGGTACAACTCTGGCAGTAGGTGCAGATCGAGAGGATAGTAATCTCACTAGTATTAAATCAGGAAGTTTGCCAACAGCTAAGACAGATAATAATAATGCAATTGATGCAGGTGCAGTTTATATATTCACTTATACAGCTTCGAATGTATGGCAACAACAGGCTTACATTAAACCCACTAATACGGGTGCCGGGGACAATTTTGGACACTCCGTATCGTTGAGTAATGATGGAAATTTATTGGCAGTTGGTGCTTATAATGAGGACAGTCTTGTGCCTGGGGTGGTTAATAGCAATACCTTACCAAAACCGGATTTAAAAGAATTGGCCGCATCAAATGTAGGGGCGGCTTATGTGTTTTCGCGAGCGGTAATTTCTAATGTACCTTCCTGGTCACAACAATCTTATATGAAAAGTGAAGCGCAATTTGCTGCTGCAGCCGGAGACTTTTTTGGTTATTCAGTTGCACTCAGTGGAAATGGGAAAAGGTTGGTTGTGGGTGCCTACGGTAAAGATTTTTCAACTATATTAAACATTGGAGTAGTATTTGTGTTTACCAATAATGGAGCTGGTTCATGGTTAAATGAGAAATCTTTAATGAATTTCCGCGGAGCAGCAGACTATAATTTCGGTCAGTCAGTGGCTATTAATGATAGTGGCAATGTTATAATTATTGGTATTCCAAATGCAAGTGCGAACACATCGATTAAGATTGGTTTGATAAATGTATTTATTCTTACTGCGGAAGGTACCTGGCCAATAGGTGATGCATTCATTGCAAATAAATCTGATACGGGTGATCTTTTTGGTGCTTCGGTATCAATAAGTGGTGATGGATTAGTGTTTGCTGTTGGCTCGCCAGGTGAGGCAGGAGATTTAAAAGGGCTTAATCCAGTTTCTACTAATTTTGCAAGTAAATCAGGTGCTGTTTATATTTTCAAACGTCAATCTACTACCAGCGCAAGATTTGATATAACGCAAAAAGCATATGTTAAAGCGAGTAATACAGATGTTAATGATAATTTTGGTAATTCAGTTGCACTGAGTGTCGATGGCAGTACTTTAGCTGTTGGTGCCCCTAATGAAGAAGGTGATACTACAGGGGTCAGTAACAGAGACATAACTTCGGATACGTTAAATAAAGCGCCTCGTACTGCAAAGGGCTTTGGTGCTGGCGCAGTTTATTTATATTAATCTATATTATTGTAATACAATTTGGCTGTTGTTATTTTTAAACCTTAATATAATTTAATTTTTTTACTTAACAAAATTATTTTCCAATAAAATAATTCTATATATAGCCACTTATGTTTATCCATACTTTCATATATTGATAATTTTTTTTAAAACGAATGTTGTTTAGCTGCTTTTAATTTCCCTTACAATTCTTACAAATTTTTGTTTGTATCGAATTTAAGTTAAGAATAAGTTTAGCTTGTAAATATTAAATTTATTCATCATAAAATTATAAGGAGTTATTAAATGAAAATTAAATATATTTTAGTATCAGTAATGTTACTTGTTGGATTCTCTTCCGCAGTTTCAGCAGATTGGGCTTCAGCACTTAAGGGTGTTCCAAATGGGGCAATCTTAGGTGAAAGTTATAATGATCCGAATTCAGGGAATTCAACCAGTCTACAAATTTCTCATGACGATGATTTGGGGGTTTTAAAAATTTCAGCTTATAACACTGACCCAGTGCAAACATATAACAATGTTGATTTTAAATGCAGTATTTCTGAAGGTGCACGTATGTACCCAACATTAATTGCTATTTATAAAATGTATAGTCCACAAGATGTTATGCGCGTTACTGCGGATTCTAATAATCAATGTGCAACTATGTTAATTAATTAGAGTTAGTAATTTTTATTCAGACTTGAGTTGTTATTTTTGTTCATATAGCGATATTAAGTTGGTCAACTTAAGTCTGATTTTTATATAGTTTATTTATTTCTAAATTTAGTGTCACTTTAATCATTTTACAATTCTTACAATTATATTATTGAAAATAAATAGTTGTAAGGATAAATTAATAACAGATTAATTTAATAAAATGATTGAGGTTGTTATGAGAAATTGTGATTTAAATTCGGCTTGGGAAAAATACCCAAACTATGTTATGAATATAGAAAAAATTAATCACAGGATTCAGGTAAAGTTTATGGATGAAACTATAGCTGATAGTGAAAATGTATTACTTATAAAAGAGTCAGAGTATAATCCAAAATATTATTTTCCTCGAGATGACATCATTGAACACTATTTTCAACTTACAAACAATGTAACTTTTTGCCCATTTAAGGGACTTGCTTCTCACTGGTCAGTCGACGTCGGTTATGGACGAATAGAAAAAGCAGCCTGGGGATATGAAGATCCATTCAAAAAATTAATCAGTATTCAAAATTATGTTGCGTTCTATCCAAATGACGATATAGAATTTATAGTAGATTTTTTTAATCTAAGGTATGTTCAAAATATTTTTAAGTTTCAGAACGACTCCACTAGTGAACTTGTTTTACACTAACGTGATCCCTTCAAGCTTTCGAGTATTATTCAACGACATTTTGAGATTTTTCGATATTACGTAGGTCGCAGCTATCAATTTCTTTATTTTTAACTGCAACGCGAGCGAAATCTCGGGTAGTTTGGTATGATATCCAGCATGAAATACAAAGACTTACGAGATTTTATTAAACAGCTCGAAGACCAGGGCGAGTTGAAGCGAATTAGTCAGGAAGTTGATCCTTATCTGGAAATGACTGAAATATGTGATCGGACACTACGTGCTGGTGGCCCTGCTATTTTATTTGAAAATCCAAAAGGCTTTAATGTCCCGGTTTTAGCTAACTTGTTTGGTACTCAACAGCGTGTTGCGATGGGTATGGGCAAGGATAGCGTAGAAGATTTACGTGATGTGGGTAAACTACTGGCCTTTCTAAAAGAGCCTGAGCCACCTAAAGGTATGCGTGATGCCTGGCTAAAGCTACCCATTTTTAAACAAATTCTCAATATGGCACCTAAAGTCGTTAAATCAGCGCCTTGCCAAAAGAATGTTATTGAGGTTAATGATATTGATCTGGCTAAATTACCAATTCAAACCTGCTGGCCGGGTGATGCTGGGCCATTAATAACCTGGGCCTTAGTGATTACCAAGGGCCCTTACAAAGACCGACAAAATCTCGGTATTTATCGCCAACAGGTGATTGGCAAAAACAAAGTCATTATGCGTTGGTTAGCACACCGCGGTGGTGCACTGGATTTTAAAGACTGGTGTGAAAAACATCCCGGTGAGCCGTTTCCTGTTGCGGTTGCCCTGGGTGCTGATCCGGCCACGATATTAGGTGCGGTAACACCCGTTCCGGATGCTCTATCCGAATATGGTTTTGCAGGTTTATTACGCGGTGCTAAAACTGAGGTTATTAATTGCAAAGGTTCAGACTTACAAGTACCTGCCTCAGCGGAATATATTTTAGAAGGTTTTATTTATCCTGATGAAGTCGCGGACGAAGGACCCTTTGGTGATCATACTGGTTATTATAATGAAGTTGAGACATTTCCGGTTTTCACAATTGAGCGTATAACGCATCGAGATGATCCAATTTACCATAGCACTTACACGGGGCGGCCTCCCGATGAACCTGCAATATTAGGAGTCGCCTTAAACGAAGTTTTTGTACCGATTTTGCAAAAACAATTTCCAGAAATAGTCGATTTTTATTTACCACCCGAAGGCTGTTCGTATCGAATGGCAATCGTTAGTATGAAAAAACAATATCCGGGTCATGCTAAAAGAGTGATGATGGGGGTATGGTCTTTCTTACGTCAATTCATGTACACCAAGTTTATTATCGTAACCGATGATGATGTAAACGTTCGGGATTGGAATGATGTGATTTGGGCGATGACAACACGAATGGATCCCGTTAGAGATTGCACCTTAGTAGAGAATACCCCAATTGATTATCTTGATTTTGCATCACCGGTTTCAGGTTTAGGATCTAAAATCGGATTCGATGCCACCAGTAAATTACCGGGTGAAACAACACGTGAGTGGGGTGTCCCTATTGCAATGGATGAAAAAGTAAAACAACGTATTGATGATATTTGGGATGAGCTCGATATCATTAAACCAAAGGATTAAAAATGACTCTCGGTGATATCGTTGATGGTCAATGTTATTGCGGTACAGTTCAATTTGATATTGAATTACCGGTATTTGGAATAATATATTGTCATTGTAATATGTGCCGTCAATCCAGTGGTGCCGATTATTCTACCTGGGTTAGAGTGTTATCGGAAAATTTTAAAATAACAGAAGGTGACGATAAATTAACCGAGTTCAAAGTAACGGATAAAACCAGCAGTTTCTTTTGCACTAAATGCAGTAGTACAATTTATACTGCCGATAAAGACTATACTGATTCCGTTGGTGTTTTAAGAGGCATGATTCACGGTGATGTTGGGCAACTGCCACTAAAACATTTCTTTTATGATCACCGTGCACCGTGGGTTGATGTGCAAGATAGTCTGCCCAAGTTCGGTGGTGATAGTGGCTTTGAGCCGGTTTAATATTATTTTAAAGCTTAACCTTCCTTTGATATATTAGAATTCAAAATCGCATTTAACCCGGATTGCAAAGTAGGATATTGAAATTCAAACTCAATTTCGTTTTGTAATCGGGAAATATCCATACTACGGGATTCTTTTAAATACGACATCATTCCGGGGCTAATGCTTTTTTCGGCTTCAACCCAACTAATTTCCGGTGGGCGCGGTAGACCAAGGGCATCTGCGATAGTAAAAAAGTATTCCGTCATGTTACCACTTTGGCCATCGCTAACATTGTAAATACGATTCTCTTTACCATTAAGTGCAACTTTATAACAAATTGTTGCCAGATCATCGGCGTGTATTCTATTGGTACGCGGTGCCAGATATTCATGTAATACCGGGACTTTATTTCGAATCCGTTGTTCGGGTAAACGTCCTGGGCCGTAAATACCTGCAACGCGTAATATGTTAGTTGGTACTTTACGCGACTTTGACCAGGCAATTAATTGTGCTTCGGCATCGAGTCGCCTTTTTGCTCGACTGGCTTTTGGGTTTGTCGGAGTGCTTTCATCAACCGATGCACCCTGATGATCGCCATAAACACCGGAGGTACTAATTAATATGAATCGGGATGGCGTTATTTTTTGTACAACAAGTGTCTGTAGGAATGCATCTATTCTTGGATCGCTTATACCAATCATTGGTGGTGGTATAAAGTAATAGATTATATCGATATCATTCGATAATTTAGGGACATCGTTTTTATCGAAGTCTGCTTTTAGGGTTTTTATATTAATCGTGCGTAAAGCTGCAATACTGGCATTACTACGGCATATTCCTTCAACAGAAGCGCCTTCATTCAACCATAATTTTGCGACACGTGTGCCGATATCACCACATCCAGTAATAAGTACATTTTTCAAGGGTTTATCTCCAATACTAATTCAGGGATAATGCGTAGTTCGTATTTTTAAAAGAAAGATGTTTTACTTAATTTATTATTATGTTTAGTACTAACCTATAGGGTAACAGATTTTTGAGAACTGTCACTATTTTACCAAGTAAACATTCATTTACTGTTGAGCAGAATGAAACAGTGTTAGATGCTGCTTTGCGACAAGGGTATTC
>JBGMRJ010000079.1:0-13655 GCA_048061315.1 Gammaproteobacteria bacterium | reverse complement strand
CTGTGGTCGATGAAAGGCGAGCATTAAAGTCGCTATTAATTATTTTCGACTTTATCTTTTTTAATTTTTTTCTTACCCTTATTTTTAGGTTTGGGTTTTTTCTTCTTTTTATCTTTGTCTTTTAACTTGAGTTTTCCTTTAACTCTTTCTTTAGAGCTTTTATTTTTTGTGATGGCAACAATATTTAATTGTTGTCCGGATACCCAGATTTTTTTCAAATCACTTAAAACTTCTTTTGGCATACCTTCAGGTAAATCGATGGTGCTGTGGTCATCGCTAATTTGTATGCGACCGATATACTGGCTATCGATATCGGCCTCATTGGCTATTGCACCTACGATATTTCCCGGTTTTACGCCATGATCGTGTCCGACATCAATACGGTAACTTTGCATGCCTTTAGCAGGGCCTGAATCTCGACCAGAATCTCGATTGGAATCACGATCTTTTCTGGCTGGGCGGTCGTTTCTATCTCGGGACGATCGGTCTCGGTCACGGCCTCGTTCACGTCGTGGTTTTCGATCACTATCTTCTTTATCCCAACTTTTACTGTCACGCCGTGGTGGTTTATTGCTTAATAAAAACGGTGTGTCGCCTTGTGATAACTGTGCCAGTGCTGCAGCAATTTCCAATGCCGGAACATTATGTTCATTTTGATATTGTTCAATCAGTTGAAAATAAAATCCTAATTCTTCTGCTGCCAGAATGTCGGTAATGCGTTGTTTGAACTTGGCTATTCTATTATCGTTTATGTCTTCGGTTGAGGGTAACTCCATTCGCTCAATGGGTTTACGGGTGGCTTTCTCAATGGAATGCAATAAGCGTTTCTCACGTGGTGCCACAAATAAAATAGCATCACCCGTTCTACCAGCACGGCCGGTACGGCCAATACGGTGAATGTAAGCTTCGGCGTCGTACGGAATGTCATAATTAATTACATGACTTATTCGGGTTACATCCAGCCCTCGTGCAGCAACATCGGTGGCTACCAGAATATCCAGTTTGCCATTTTTTAAATTTTCGATGGTACGTTCACGTAGGTTTTGGGCAATGTCACCATTGAGTGCGGTTGTGTTATAACCACGCGCAGCTAGCTTATCGGCTAATTCCACGGTTGAGGTTTTAGTTCGCACAAAGATAATAACGGCATCAAAATCTTCGGCCTCGAGAATACGGGTTAAGGCATCGAGTTTATGCGTGCCACTGACCGGCCAGAAGCGTTGTCGAATAGTAGCAGCTGTAACGGTTTTATCCTTGATGGTTACTTCAGTTGGTTGATTGAGATACTTAGTCGCGATACGCCGAATTTGATTCGGCATGGTTGCAGAAAATAATGCAATTTGTCTTTGCTTTGGTAATTGTTCAAGCACCCATTCGACATCATCAATAAAGCCCATGCGTAACATTTCATCTGCTTCATCTAAAACCAGCGTGGTTAAACCTTCAAGTTTTAACGTGCCGCGTCGCATATGATCCATTACTCGCCCGGGTGTTCCTACTACAACATGCACACCGCGTTTTAGTGCTTTAATTTGTCCGCGATAATCCTGGCCACCGTAAACCGGTAAAACATGAAAACCATCAAGCTTGGAAGCATATTTTTGAAACGCTTCGGCGACCTGGATGGCTAATTCTCGTGTTGGTGCTAATACCAGCACTTGGGGATCTTTTTGTTTTAAATCCAGATTAGACAAAACCGGTAATGCAAAAGCAGCAGTCTTACCCGTTCCTGTTTGTGCCTGACCAATAATGTCTTTTTTATCGAGTAGCAATGGTATTGTTTGAGCCTGAATCGGGGATGGTGTTTCATAGCCGATATCATCCAGTACTTTTAGTATGGATTCTTTAAGCGCTAATTGATTAAACGCAGTTACTGATGATTCAGATGTCATATATGCTTACCCATTGTATTCGCTATTGTATTTCGTAGATTTAATGAATGGAACGCCACTGGCGAGGGTTGCGTAGTGTACAGTGTTGTATGCAATGTTGCATGCTTTATTTATCGATAAACACACTAGGGGTATAGATTACGGCTGACTTTAAATTAAGGTAACATCGACCTGGAATCGGGAGACTATTATTCGGTTTTATAAATAATAAAAAGCACTCCATTAAAATCACATGGAGTGCTTTTCGTAGCGTCAATTATAAAAAACTAGGGTTTGTTGGCGTAAATTGTACGGCCATTGGTGGCTTGTAAGGGACGATTATTAATATACATAATCTGTTCAAATGCAGTAATTTGTTGAGCCGAAAAAGTAATCGGATCTTTCATTACTATCCAGTTAACACCTTCAGAACAAGGTGGTGTTGTTAGAGAGCCGGTATAATTAAAGAATTTTTTTATTTGCGATGGTAATAATGCATCAACATTAACCAGTTTCGGTGAAATATATTGACCTTCATGGATTGGTGCATTGTTTATAATTTTGCCAAAGGTCTCATTGGCTTGGCCTTCTTCAATAAAAACGGCTACAACGGTTAAGGCACCAGCGGTATCGGAATGAACAATGTGCATTTCCATCGGATACTGTTTACCATTTACAACATTTTCACTGGGTGTGTGGAAATGAAATTGCAATACCCGTTGGTCTTCATCTGCAACGTACAAACTACTACCAGGCTCATATTCAACCTCGATTGTATGACCATTATTGATGATATGCAGAGGGGTATCTTCATAGCTGATATCCAGTTCACTTAGAGTGGCTCTAACTGTTTTGCTGATATCAACAGGTGATTGGCTCGAACCATTACAGTTAGGAAAGTGTTCTGCCCAACTATCGGGTAATACAATTGGTGTTTCGCCGTGTTGGTAATATCCCCAGTTTACCGTTGTACTAGCAGCTTGAATGGATTGGCTTGTTGCAAATGTTACGACTAATAGTGATGCAGTTATAATTGATCGAAATTTCATATCGTCTCCATGGTTGTTTATTTTTAATTTTTTTTATTTAAGAATAATCAATCACAAAAATATATTGTGTTAAGTGTTTGTAAACACAGATAATTTTTTCAATTGATCGCACTCGTGATTATATACCATCATTAATAAATTGATACTGATATTAAATAAATTAATAACACATTAAAATATAACAATATGCTAATTAAGTGTATTTTTATTTGTTATTGAATTTATTCAGGATTCGTCTAGATTTAACACTTAACACTTAACACTTAACACTTAACACTAAAAAGCGAGCAGTAAATGAAAATTATAAATATAAAAATTATCGTACTGTATTTAACTGTATCAATTTTAAGCATTGGTATCGCACAAGCAGAACAGTACTTATCAGCCGACAAATTAAAATCAGCAATCATTGGCAAAACATTTTATGCCGAACATTTGAAAAAAGGTTTTAAGTTTAAAGTGTATTTTGATGTTGATGGTTCAACAGCATATCGAACAACGTCAGATGGTATCAGTAAGACAAGCTACAAATTTGATGGTGATAAGCACTGTATTTTGTGGAAAGATGTTGATCGGTGTGCCAAAATTTTAGATAAAGGTGATGGAACCTATATTCGCGTTAAAAATGGCAATCACATAATGAGTTGGTATAAAGTTGTACAGGGTAGGGATTTGTAATAAATAATTACAATTAAAATGTTAAAAAGTACCAAAAAATAATAAAGCTGATTATCTATAATTAGCATATAAAATTGCACGGCCCAGGGAGGATCATCGCATGAAAAAACAAAGTCTTGATTTATTTATTGAAAAACGCAATTCAAATGCATTTTATTCAAATTTACAATTTAGTGTTGATGCTGTTAATTATGGTATCGAACATGCTGAGCTTGGAGAATCAATCCCCATTCCCGGAGGCTACAGCTGGGAAACACCTTACGGCAGACTCGAAGAAGTCGGTGGTGTTTTAACCTTAATTGAATCAAATCAAAGTGTTAACAATTATAATCGAATCGAAGTACTTGACGAATAACAAACAGATACAGATATTCATTGCTAATAGTTGATCAGACAGCCAGGATTAAAAAATAATTACGTACATTGGAAACACGATATTCTATAATCATTTAAATTAATACAATGAAATGGAATAGCAGTGGTAAAAATGGTTATAGAAAAAATTTTACAAGATCGCAGTGAGTCAAAATGCGAGTTATGCAGTTCAACTAAAAATTTAAGCGTCTATCCAATTCCCCCTGAGCCTGATACCAACAGCGCCGATTCGAGTGTGTACATTTGTGAAACTTGCCAGGATCAAATTGAACACCCGGAAAAAGCTGATGTTAATCACTGGCGTTGTTTGAATGACAGTATGTGGAGTCAGGTACCGGCTGTGCAGGTAATGGCATGGCGCTTGTTAACACGTTTAAGTTCAGAGGGCTGGCCTCAGGATTTACTCGATATGTTATATCTGGATGATGAAGTATTATCATGGGCAAAAGCAACTGGTGAGGGTAATGCAGAGCAAGATAGTATCAAGCATATTGACAGTAATGGTAATGTTCTTGCAGCAGGAGATACTATTACATTAATAAAAGATTTAGTCGTTAAAGGTGCGGGTTTTACCGCAAAACGTGGCACTGCTGTTAGGGGAATATCACTGGTAGCGGATAACCCTGAGCATATTGAAGGTCGAGTCAATGGGCAGCAAATTGTCATTTTGACGAAATTTGTTAAAAAGTAATTCTATCTATTTAAATTGGTAATAGTTTTAGTAGTAATTTCGGGGCTTCTTTAATATTAAACCATTCCGCAGGTTTTACAATTCCAGATGCCATTTTGCGATGAGCACTGGCAAATGTAATAAAAACCAAACGTGTCTTTCGAATTTCAGCATCGTGATCAGATACCAGGCGTAATAGTTCTTTTTGAGCCAGTATATAGCGGTTATAGGATGGTTCCAGTTGTGTAAAATAATTGGTGTTTTCAGTTAATTCATTTAATAAGTGTTTTTTGAGTAAGCCAATCTGATTTTTAGTCAGACTATCTTTAGTTTGGATAATTGATTGTTGGTGTAAGATTTTAGATTTTTTTAATTTTTTGAACGCAGATTTTGACCCATTTTCATACTGGTTTAATAATACAATGGTATTTGAAATTTCTTTTTCATTTTTATTTAATGATAGAATTAAGGCTTTGAGATGCTCGTTTTCAGAATCTATTTTGGCATATTGAGAATAGGCAACGTCATTTTCAGCTTTTTTAAGCTGGTCAAGTAATCGGTTTGCATAGCGTGCCAGTTCATTAATAAAAGGCTGCGCAGTTTGTAACGCGGTTAAAAAATCATCCTGTTTTTTAATGTTCTCAATGAACGTATCTTTTTGTTCTTCCGTTAGCACGAGAGTTTTAGAATTTTGATATCGGGTATACATTTGTTTCACATATCGTGATAATTTTGTGGTTTTCTCAATCATGGGTTTATTGGATTCTGATAGATATACAATGTGCGAAGAATAGTCGACAATGAAATGAATTTCCTGAGTAACCAGTTTTTCCAGATTTAAAAGGCGTTTTATTTTTTTGGAGTTTAAATCAAAATACCACTTCGAATGCAGTGATCGAATTTTATCAAAACCATACTCAAGTTCGTTTGCCATGATAGCAACATTTTCAGAAAACGGTGCTAGATTTATTTGATGTGTTTCTTTAAATTTCCCATCAAAGGTACTGCAGGCTGATGAGAACGTTAAGATTAATATGAATAAAATGTGTTTGTAATATGTTTTCATAGTGGCTTAATAAAGTTTATTTCAATAATCGTTTCAGGAAAACCTGCATTTCTTTGGCTGCCTGTTTATCACCTTTTTGTTCCGCTATTGCGATACCGGATTGAAAGCTGGTAATGGCATTGTCGTTGTCTTCAAGTTTAGCATAAGCTTTGCCCAGTAATTTCCATGCGGCAGAATAATCAGGATCATGTTGTGTTGCAGATTTAAGGTGGATTATTGCTTGATCATACTGCTGGTCGTTTAAATAAGCTTGCCCTAGGCCAAATCGTAAAAGTGCATTATCCTGGCCGGATTGCAGCATATTTTCAAAATTTGCAATAATATCGATTTAGTTTCTCCAAAATGATGGCATCAATAATACTAACAGTGTAAAAATTTCAAGACGTCCTAATAACATCGCAAAGCTTAATACTAACTTTGCCGTATCTGAAATATTAGCATAATTTTGGGCTACGCTTCCCAGGCCAGGGCCTAGGTTATTCATACTGGCTGCAACAGCTGAAAAAGCCGTAACTTGATCCAGTCCGGTAAACATCAGAATTAGCATCATAATCACAAAGGATGCTATGTAAGCAGAAAAGAATCCCCATACCGCATCGATAACACTAAAGGGTACTGGCTTACCGCCTATTTTAATTGCTATCACAGCATTAGAATGTATAACACGCAGTAATTCGCGAAAGCCCTGCTTTATTAATAGTAAAAACCGGATGACTTTCATTCCACCACCAGTAGAACCGGCGCAGGCACCAATAAAACTTAAAAACAATAAAATAACCGGAACAAAACTTGGCCAATTATAATAATCCGTGGTGGTGTAACCCGTAGTAGTTGCTATAGAAACAGTTTGAAAAACGCCGTGAATAATATCATCCGCGGTCTTATCAAATTCATGTTGCTGAATTAAGTAAATACTAATTATGAAAGAGATAACAACCAGAATTAGCAGATATATTTTTAATTCAGCATCCTGAAAATATTTTTTAAGGCTGCGGGAGCGCCAGGCTGAAAAGTGTAACGCAAAATTGATACCGGCTATAATCATAAAAATAATGGCAACCACTTCTATCATTGGCTGGCCATTAAAATAACCCATGCTTTGATCGTGCGTTGAAAAACCACCAATCGCGATGGTACTAAAACTATGACAAATAGCATCAAACGGTGTCATGCCGGCAACCCAGAAACTAAGGGCGCAGGCTATGGTTAAGAATAAATAGATATACCACAGCGCTTTAGCCGTTTCGGTAATGCGCGGTGTTAATTTATTGTCTTTCATTGGTCCGGGGGTTTCTGCACGATAAAGTTGCATACCACCAATACCCAACATTGGTGTAATGGCAACAGCCAGAACGATAATACCCATGCCACCCAACCATTGCATTTGCTGGCGATAGTATAAAATTGATTTTGGTAAACCATCTATGTGGGTTATAACTGTTGCACCGGTAGTCGTTAATCCTGACATGGATTCAAAGAATGCATCAACCACAGTCATGTTTAATTCATCAAATAAATACAGTGGTATTGCGCCAAACACACTCAGCACAAACCAGAATAACACTACAATTATAAATCCGTCACGTTTACGTAATTCACGCTTATAATTTTTTACCGGCAGCCACATAACGAGGCCGGTTATCAGCGTGACAGCAGCAGCATGAAAAAAATGCACAAAGGCACCATCGTAATAGATAAATGCAACCAGCATAGGCGGTAGATGCGTTAAACTGAAAATAACCAGAAATAAACCGAGGATTCGTTGTATTACGAAAATTTGCATTGGATTTTATTATATAAAAGTTAAACCAACAGAGAACAAACGTTCAATTGCTGAAATGTGTTTTTTGTCGATTAAAAATAGTATGACATGATCTTCAGACTCAATAACAGTGTCGTGATGTGCAATAATAACCTTGTTACCACGAACAATAGCACCAATGTTTGAACCTTTAGGTAATTTTAGATCGCTGATTGATTTACCAACCACTTTGGACGTTGCCGGATCACCATGAGCGATAGCTTCAATAGCTTCTGCTGCGCCTCGACGAAGTGAATGTACTTTTACCACATCACCTCGGCGTATGTGTCTGAGTAAACTGCCGATAGTGGATTGTTGTGGTGAAATAGCGATATCGATATCCCCACTTTGAATTAAATCGACATAAGCTGTGCGGTTAATTAGTGTCATAACCTTACGGGCACCGAGTCGTTTTGCCAACATCGAGGATAATATATTGGCTTCGTCATCGTTTGTTAAGGCACAAAAAACATCAGTATTACTGATATTCTCTTCGATTAACAAATCTTCATCAGCAGCATCTCCAAGTAGCACAATAGTGCGTTCTAATTCGTTGGATATGGCTCTGGCACGGATTGGATTATGTTCGATGAGTTTAACCTGATAATGTTTTTCAAGAACTTTTGCTGTCCGGGTTCCAATGTTACCACCACCGGTAATAATAATTCGTTTATAGGGTTTATCCAATTTTCTAAGTTCACTGATAACAGCTCTAATGTGTTTTCTGGCAGCAATAAAAAACACTTCGTCATCCGGTTCAATAACGGTATCGGCAACAGGAATAATGGCTTGGCCGCGACGATAAATCGCTGCTACCCGAGTATCAATACCGGGCATGTGTGATCGTAAGTCTCGCAATTCGTGACCCACCAGCGGGCCATCAAAATAGGCTTTCACTGCGACCAGTTGCACTTTCTTATCAGCAAAATCCAGTACCTGCAATGTTCCAGGATGTTGGATGAGTCGTTGTATGTAATCCGTAATAATTTGTTCCGGGCTGATTAACACATCGATCGGCAATGATTCTTGAGCGAATATTTTTTCTTTGTAATCAAGGTATTCAATAGCCCGTATGCGCGCAATTTTAGTTGGAGTATGAAATAGTGTGTAGGCTAATTGACAGGCTACCATGTTGGTTTCATCATTATCAGTTACTGCAATGATCATATCCGCATCATCAGCACCGGCGCGTTCTAATACTTCAGGATGAGATGCAACACCAACAACTGTTCGAAGATCAAGTCGGTCTTGCAATGCATGTAAGACCACATCATTTGTATCAACGATTGTGATATCATTTGATTCGCTAACCAGATTTTCGGCTAATGATGCACCAACCTGACCGGCACCGAGTATAATAATTTTCATATTGTTATAGTATCGTGTTAATTAATTAATGTAACCTGACTATTATGATTTTTTTTTGGTAATGCTTTTTGCATCTATTCCGAGCGAGCGTAATTTTCGGTATAAATGTGTGCGTTCAAGTTCAGCAATTTTTGCCACCTCACCAACACTACCATTGCGTATGCGTAAATGGTGTTCAAAATAAGCGCGCTCAAAATGATCACGGGCTTCACGCAGGGGAAGGTCAAAATTCATATCAATACCACTATCGGATTTTAGTGTGCCCAGAGCATTGTTAACTTCTTCAGATGATATTTCAGCATCACTGCCCGTTATCAATAAGCGTTGCACCAGATTCTCGAGCTCACGTAAATTTCCCGGCCAATTATGATTTCGTAACTGATTTTGTGCTGCAACTGAAAATTTGCGATAGGGTAGTTTTTCCAAATCAACATAACGGGCAACAAAATAATTAAGTAATTCGGGTATATCTTCATAGTGTTCTCGCAGTGCGAGAACATTAATAGGAACAACATTTAACTTAAAATACAAATCTTTCCTAAATTTATTGGCTGCTACCTGTTCTGCAAGATCGTAATTTGTTGCGGCTAGAATTCGAACATTAATTTCTACCGGGCTGCTACCACCGATACGGGTAATTTGCCCAGTATCGAGTGCCGAGAGTAATTGCGTTTGTATGGTCGGATCCATGTCGACAATATCACATAAATACAAACTACCGCCATTTGCTTGTTCTAACAGACCATGAGTAATTCTGCCATCAATTTCACTGCCGAATAATTCAGTTTCGCCGTTTCGTTTCGATAACGATGCAACATTAACATCGATAAAGGGTCTTGATGCGCGATTACTGTTCTTATGCAAATAACGGGCGATAACACCGAGGCCGGATCCCGGTTCACCGGTAATCAATACCCAGGTGTCATGTTGGGCAACACGTTTTACATTTTCTCGCAGGTTTTGAATATGAGCACTTTTTCCGATAGGCTCATCAAGTGTAATGCCGTGTTGGCGTAAATCAATATTTTCACGCTTAAGTGAATCAGACTCCAACGCATGTTCGACTGTTAACAGTAACTTGGCTAATGATAATGGTTTTTCAATAAAATCGTAGGCACCCAAACGGGTTGCTTCAACAGCGGTTTCAACCGTACCATGGCCGGACATCATAATGACCGGCATTGGTAACACACCGGCTTCTGACCATTCTTTTAACAACGTTATGCCATCGACATCCGGCATCCAGATATCCAGTAATACCAAATCGGGGCGTTGTCGTTGTTTGCTTTTGCGTGCCTCTTTACCATTCTCAGCCACTCCAACATCGTACCCTTCATCTTCTAAAATTTCTTTCAGTAGATTTCGAATATCCGGTTCATCATCTACAACCAGAATATAAGGAGTGGTATTTGAATTTTCAAATTTGTTCATTGTATTTTGTTCATTTTCGAGCTTATGCGCTTGCATTATTTTTACCTTGTTCGATAGCATTATTATCGGAGTCTTGAGTTGATTCGTCTATCTTATTTTTAGTATTATCGGATATATTAGATGTCGTAACGCCAGTTATCGGCAAACGAATAACGATTGAGGTTCCGCCTGCGGCCGGATTTTCTGCCCAGATTACACCACTGTGTTCTTCAACTATTTTCTTGACTATAGCAAGACCGAGCCCAGTTCCTTTTACCTTGGTGCTAACATAAGGGTCGAATAAATTTTGTAAAACATCAGCACTAATTCCCGGGCCATTATCATTTACTTTTATTTCCACATAACTACTATTTTCGGTGGACATTAACATGGTTTTAACGATTATTTTATTGTCAGATTTTTCTGATGAACTACAGGCCTCAAGTGAATTTTTAACCAGATTATGTAACACTTGTCGTAAGCGGCCGATGTCAGCTTCAAATTCAGGAATTGTGGAATCAAGACTACTTTCGAAGTGAATGTTAGTATTGGTATCTTTGTATAAATTAAGTATTTCAAGTATCAATTTATTTATGTCGATATCACGGAGTTTCAAGGAAGGCATTTTTGCATATTCAGAAAAAGCTTTAACCATTTCTTTTAATGTTTCAACCTGATTCACTATTGTATTGGTTGAACGGTCGAGTAAATCAGCATCATCGATTCTATTTTTATCCAGGTATTTATGCCGTAGACGTTCTGCAGATAATTGAATCGGGGTAAGAGGATTTTTAATTTCATGTGCTAAACGGCGTGCAACTTCGCCCCACGCGGCATCACGTTGTGCCTGCAGTAATGTTGTTATATCGTCAAAGACCACAACATGTCCCGGATGCCGGTCATCTGTTGCAGGTAGTGTTGTGCCTCGGCACATTAATATGCGTCGACCTCCCGGGCCAAATATAATAATTTCTTCATTCCAGTTTGCTTTATTGGTATTCAGTTTTGGTAGTACGATATCAAAAAATGCATGCAAATGTGTGTGGTCATCAATAATATCAATAATATCTTTATCCAGATAATCATTGAAGGTACACGATAAAATTTGCTCGGCGATAGTGTTGCTGGTTTTAATCTTACGATGTTCATCAAGTGTTATAACACCCGATGATAAATTTGATAGCACTGCTTCAAGATAAGAACGTTGTTCTTCTGCGTGCTTTTGACTTTGTGATGCTTCAATTTGTGCCGCAGAAATTTTATTGGTCATTTGATTGAATGAACCTACCAGAAAACTCAGCTCATCTTTTCCAGGCACGTCGAGTTTTTTCTGATAATTTCCATCTGCAACTGCACGGGTACCTTCAACTAAATCCGAAATGGGTTGCATAAATCGTCGGGCAAAGAAAAAAGCAGCCCATACCGAAGTCAACAATGACAATAACAGCACCAGTGATAATGTTAAAACAAATACATTACGAAGTGGCTTCCGTAAAAATAATAATTCACGATAATGCGTAAACGTTTTGGTGACTGTATCTGCCAACATATTCATTCTATCGGAGATCGGATAAAGTGCCTGAATTACACGTTGTTCTGATGAAGGATCAAAATTGGGTAGCAATACCGCAATCCGAATGTGTAATCCGCTATCCTGAAGTGTGATTAATTCGCCATCGCTATTACTTTGTCGTAAATTTAATTGCGTACTGTTGGCTAGAGCGATAGGTATTAGATTATCGTGTTCATAACTACTCGATGCAATAATACGACCATTTAAATGAAATAAGGTTAATTCTGTTGCAGTACTATCAATTCGAATTTCGTGTAATTTTATTGCTGCAAAATCATCTTCAATTGAAATTAGTTGATCCGCAAATGCGCTAGTTTGACGAGTTAACTCTCTCATTCTTAAACCGAGTGATGCCTGACTTAGTTCAAGGGAATCCGATAATGCTTTTTCAACAGTTATGTTAAACCAGTCATCAATACCATGGCGCAAAAAATCAAGTGAATAGTAATATACAATGGACACCGGTGTAACAGACAAAATCGTTAACATGATAACCAGACGTGAAGTTAAGCGGGAGCCGGGCTCATGATTTCGATATTGAATAATTAAACGATAGAGATTTTTAATAATTAAAGCGACTAATATAAACATTGCCGATAAATTAATTATTAATAACGTCGGATACAATTGACCAAAACTGGTGGAGTTATAAGTTGCTTTGCTCATTAAATATAATGAGAGTAATACCAGGGTAAATAATATTATGACTGGCTTACTGCCAGAAAATAATTTTTTTAAGGTGTTAGTGACCATATGTACCAATCACTTTCCAGTCGCCAGTCTGGAGTTAAATAGGCTATCGGGCGAATAGGACCGGGTAATGAGTCGAGGTCCAGATAGGTTCGTAGTTTCACTAAATGACTGGAACCATCGTCTAATAATTTCAAATCGATTAACGGTAAATTATTGACTTTACCAAGAGCATCTAATGCGGCATTGAGAGTGGCATAATTTTTTTGAGTACCGCTATTGAGATTATTTAACACAAATTTTTCGGTAAGGGCATGATACAGCAGCATGTATGTTTGCTTTAAGCTGGCAATTTTTTTATTCCACCACCAGCGTTCTCGATAAACTTCAATTTCCATCGTAATAAAAATCGGTATGCCGTTATTGACAGCAAGTAGTACGCTTTTTGAAAATTGATAATCGATGTGGGCATTAAAGGTATAAACTTTTTCATTTAATGTTGAATTGGCAGAATTAATAGTAAATTGCTCGGCGTGTAACTTTTGACTCGACAGTAACAGACTAACAAACAACAACATCACACTGAGTTGCGGTATTATTGTATTATTTCTTATATATGAGGGCATAGTAAAAGCCATCCATATTCTCCGTGTTCAGCTCGTCTGACTTCTGCTGCGTACCGGGTAAGATCTGCCGCCCTACGGCTTGTGCTATTCCCCATTCGGCATCAATTTTTTGTTCTACAGCATTGTCTGTTATTTTTATAAATTTTTCGATAACTTCCGTGTTTTCAATAGGTAATATAGAACATGTACAGTATAGAAGCATACCCCCTGGCTTCAATAACGGCCATAAAGATTGTAATATTTGCTGCTGAGTAGCCACTAATGCTGCAATATCCCGTTCCTGGCGCAATATTTTAATATCCGGGTGGCGTCGAATAACCCCGGTGGCACTACAGGGGGCATCCAGTAGGATTCGATCAAACTGTTTTCCATCCCACCAGTCATCTGGCTTTGAAGCATCGCCTTCGATAACGGTTGCTTTCAGTTTTAAGCGCTTTAGATTTTCATTTATTTTTAACAAGCGATTTGCAGACACATC
>JBGMRJ010000078.1:0-13696 GCA_048061315.1 Gammaproteobacteria bacterium | reverse complement strand
TGATTGGCGAGAAATATTAGCACTTGATCTTCAGCGTGAACTTTTCACCATTGCTCAGCAAGACGACTCATCAAATCTTGTGTTACCGAGTGCTACCTGGTCCTGGGTTGTTCCACGAGGGCAATTATATATATCAAATGGTCATATGCTCTCGATTACCACTCGTGCTTCAAGTAAAGCCATTTTTTCCGATGCCAGTTTTGCGCAAACTGATCTCAGTACAAAGTGGATTTTCCCGATTTCAAATCGAAGTCGTTTTTTAACGAGAGCCAGGGTAGGACTAAGTGTTGTAGATGATGTTTTGGATTTACCGGCTTCTTTTCGCTATTTTACTGGTGGAGATCAAAGTGTTCGTGGTTATACCTTTGATAGTTTAGGCCCTAAAAATACTGCTGGAGAAGTGATCGGGGGTAAACACCTAATGGTTGCTAGCATTGAATTCGATTACCGAATTAAAGGTAATTGGAGTATTGCTGCTTTTTATGATGCGGGTAATTCATTTAATGAATATAAGAATCTAAATGTCGCACGTGGAGCAGGTTTTGGAATACGATGGCGCACCATCGTTGGTCAGGTTCGAGTTGATTTTGCCTCTGCACTGAGTGAACCGGACAATCCGAAACGATTACACCTTTCTATCGGACCAGATTTCTAATGTTATTTAAACGATATTTGTTTTGGTTTATATTTACAGTGTTTGGATTGACAGCTGCTTATTATATTGCAAATACAAACACTGTTTTACGGTGGGCACTTTATAAATTACCAAACACTATAACATCAAATTTAATAATTGATGACATAAAGGGTGGGTTATTTGAGAAGATTCGATTACAAGGAGTAAGTTTTAATGATAAAGATATTAGTGTAAATATTAATGAAATTATAATTGAGTGGAATCCCGTTTCATTGCTCTTTGATATTGTTGAAGTATCAGTATTTGAACTAAGCGATATTGGGATTTCAATATCGAAACAATTTGAAACTAATAATGCATTTGTCCATGGTTTGGATAATATTGATCTAGTTGCTATCCTACCAATCGAGATTAAATCGGGAACGATTCGAAAAATACGCATTAAGAATAACTCTAATAATAAAACTCAAAATATTAATGAAATTAAATTTAGTGCTAAAAAACGCAATGACAAATTACATATTAGTAATTTTAAAGTAACTGCACCAGACTATTCAATTAATATCGTGGGGGACATTTCTTCAGAACCTGAATTATCTGTGAATGGTCTGGTTGATTGGGAATGGAATAATTTCGAATCGTTAAACTATCGGGGAAAAGCAAGTTTGAAGGGCGATATTGCATTACTTCAAATAGATGCTGAATTAGAGCACCCCGAAAGCATACAGTTTTCAGGAGTACTGAAAAATGTAACGACTGATTTTCAATGGCAAGGTGTCTTGAAGACTGGAAACTTTAATATTTCTCAATTTTTTGGAGATAAAAAAAATAAATTTGATTTTGTGGGTTTAATTAATGGGGAAAGTAATCTTGAAGGTAATCGCGATGGCATCACTATAAATAATGCAGTTTTCTATGAAAATAAATCAAAAGCCAAATTGCAACTGCAGGGAAAGGTATCATTACAGGACAATATTTGGAGTTTTAATGGCGATTCTCAATGGTCTAATATTAAACTTCCGTTAACTGATGATAAATTTGTATTCATTCCTATTGCCAAACTATCAGGTAGTATTTCGAAAAATCAGTATGATCTCGTTTTAACCGAGTCGCAAGTGCAGTACAAAAAAACTATTGTTAATGAACTTAGAGCCAATGTGATTGGTGACTACCATAAATTAGAGATCAAAAATATTCACAGTAGTGTATTTAATGGTACTGTTTCAGGTGATGCCACTATTGATTGGCGATCCGGATTAAAATGGCAAAGTGAGCTAGCTGCTAATAATATAAACCCAGCAGCGATTAAAATTAATGAGCTTTCATCATGGCCTGGTAATATTACCTTTAAACTGAAAAGTCGTGGGAAAGCTAGTGGAGATAAAATAAAAACCCGGTTACAAATTACTGAAGTTAAAGGTACATTACGACAAAAACAATTTACCGCTTATGCAGATTTCAATATTAATAATGATTATTACTTAATTAATAAAATGCAGATGACATTAGGCGACTCCAAGTTAGTTTTTTCGGGTAGTGTTGGTGAGAAATGGAATTTTAACTGGAATATTACTAATGCTGATTTAGGAATATATGATCCTCAATATTCCGGTAGATTAAATAGTTTAGGTTCGTTAACAGGCGCACGTCGAAAACCCGTCATAAAAGCTAATCTAACATCATCAAAATTCCAATATGGGGAACAGTTTATTGATTCACTAAGTGTCGATATGAATATTGATCTCGCTGATTATAAATCTTCATCAATAATAGCCAAGGCAGATAATATTGTATATCAGAATTACCAACTGGATAAGCTGAATTTTAATGCAAGCGGTAAGAAATTGAATCATATGGTTTCTATCACAGCATTAATGGATGAAAATAGACTGAACTTTAATTTTATCGGTTCGATTAATTTAAATCCGAAATTGAAATGGTTTGGTGAAATTACAAGTGGTAGTATCAAAAGTGATTTAGTGGGAAGTTGGGAATTGTCTCCCGATAAAAAAATAACATTATCTAAGACTGAATTTTATTTTCCGGATTTATGCTTTCAGAATAAAAAATCAAGTTGGTGTGTCAATAGCCACTGGCGTAAAGGTGGAAATCTGGATTCCAGTATAAAATTCAAAGATCTACCGTTATCTTTATTTCAAGGGGCTTTAAATAAACAGTTTGAACTAGGTGGAATGCTTCAAGGAAAAGCAGAGCTTCACGCACTAAATACCAAAATTCAAGATGCTAAAATATCATTAACAATTAATGATGGTTATGTTGATATGATATTAAACAAAGAGGCCACTCGATTATCCAGTTTTAAATTAGCTACTTTAAGCTATCAACACAATTTAAATAAAATTGTCAGTAATGTTAATCTAATATTTGAAGGTCAGGAAAAGCTAACAGCAGGAATAAAGTTAGTAGCACCAGATGTGAATGCCTCCGTTAAAAACTGGCCGGTAATAGGTTACTTAAAATCAGATACACAACATCCCGATTTCATTAGAATGCTCTATACAGCAATCGAAGAAGTTAAAGGTAATTGGAAATCTGATATTGCATTAAGAGGTACATTAAATAATCCAATATTTTCCGGGTATTCAAAAATAAATAGTACTTTAATCTCAATTCCTACTGCGGGTGTAAAACTTAGTAATATTTCATTAAATGCAACATCAATTGCCAATAATGAATTTGAACTTGGTGGCGGTTTTACATCGGGAAAGGGCACAATTAAAATTGATGGCAATTTAATAACTGATCCAGGGAAAGGATGGCCTGCACAGCTTAATGTAGTGGGGGAAAATATTCAGGTTTTTAATGCTAATGAGTCAAGTGTCGAAATTTCACCGATACTTAAACTCACTAAGGTTGCTGAAAAGGTAAACGTTAAGGGAATTATCAATATTAACAAAGCAAACATAAAAGCCAGGTCTGCTTTATCTCAATCTGTAAAAATATCAGACGATATAGTCTTAGTGCATAAACAAGAAACTGAGGAGGAAAAACTACTTCGAAAACAAAGTCGCTGGGATTTTATTAGTAACATAAAATTTGTTTTAGGTGATCAGGTTTATTTTGATGGCTATGGAATTAGTGGTAGATTAATTGGTAGTGTTGATGTGAAGTCTGAACCGGGAAAAATCACGACTGGTTTAGGTGCATTGCACATTAAAAAAGGACGCTATAAATTTTTCGGTTCTGTACTCAATTTGGATATTGGTCGGTTGATTTTTCAGAATGGTCCGGTTGCAAATCCGTCAATAAATGCGCGTGCCTCGAAACGTTCTGGTGATATCACCGCAGGAGTACGTTTAACGGGATATTTAAAATCACCTGAAGTAAGCATTTATTCGATTCCTTCCATGCCGGAAAGCGAAGCCGTATCATATTTGTTATTTGGAAAAATTGTTACTGATAATTCATTTGGCCTTTCAAATTTAACGTCATCTAGTGGACAAAATTCAGGTTCCGATGGTGTTGGCCTCGGTGATACCTTAAACCCGGGTAGTTACATTAATTACGCAGTTGGTCTGTTAAATAGCACTTCAATATTGCGAATACGATTTGAATTAAATAAAAACTGGGAATTATATACGGAATCTTCTGTGAATAAGCGGGGGGTTGAAATTTTTTATACCTTTGAACATTAATTTATTTACCAAAGATGTACGATATTCCAAAGCCAACTAAAAATGCTGTTTTCTGTTTTATCAAGGGACTATCCTCATAAACTGCACCATTTAAATAATCATAGCGTGCAAATAATCCAACCCAGTATTTTTTAAAACGTCTGTTGGTGGTTAACGAAATTCTTGAACCACCATAACCACTTTTAGCATCATAGTATGATCGTTGAGGAGTAACATATTGGGTATCGACCTGATAAAAAGTATCGTGATATTTTTCTGTTGCCCAATACGGTCCGATAGTAATCGCGGTTTCTACATAATTAAAAAATCTGAATTGAATATAAGGTGAAAAAGTACCGCCAATCGTATTGGTTTCAATAACATTTGTGGCGATCGCGAGTCTTACCGGTAATGCAATGCGAATTCGAAATCGTTTATCGGAACTGGTATAGGGATAAAACATTAACCGCGGTCCGATTTCAACAACGGCTTTTAAATCAGGCATTGATTTACGTGCTATATTTCTATCACTGTTAACCGGAAAGGCAAAGTCCATACTGATATCAAGCTTACTATTACCGAAGTCATAAAGGTAATATCGTCCGCCTTCACGATCAACTTTCAGTCGTTTGCTAGAATATCGAATATAAGGGAATGGTACGATGAATTGTTCACTCTGGTCAGAACCCCGGTAATGTGGGACAGATAAGCCTCCAAGGCCTAAACCAAGTTCGAATTCGTGTTCCTCCTCAGCAAGACTAAGTCCGACATTTCCTAAAAATAATATCCCGGTCAGGTATTTCCATGGCATTTTTTTATAACCCTTCTATAGTTCTACTTAATGTCGAATTAAGATAACCAGATTAATTAGCTAAGTTTAATTATATTTATAATATCAAAGTAAAAGTGGCATAGAAAGCATGGCCAATCTGTTGTCAGAAGAACAGGCTATTTATTCTAATTTTATTGAATTTGATGCTTATTAGAATGGTCAGGTCGATAAATATGTTATAATTATGCATGAACGTTAGCAAAGGAAAACTCATACCAATGGAAGTATTACTTTCACAACCACGGGGCTTTTGTGCCGGTGTTGTTCGAGCTATTGATATCGTTGAGATGGCTCTCGAACTTTATGGTGCTCCCGTGTATGTTTATCATGAAATTGTACACAATCCTTTTGTAGTGGATGATTTAAGGCAACGTGGTGCAGTCTTTGTAGAATCACTTGAAAACGTACCAGAAGGATCTGTAACAATATTCAGTGCTCACGGCGTAGCGGATGAAATTGTTAAGCAGGCTTCAACACGCAAGCTGGATGTAATCGATGCTACCTGTCCTCTAGTGACCAAGGTACATTTGCAAGCCAGAAAATACAGTTTAAAGGGATATAGCATTATCATTATTGGGCATATGGGCCATGAAGAGGTTACCGGTACAATGGGCTCAGTGAGTGGCCCGGTGTATGTCGTACCCAATGCAGACGATGTTTATAAACTGCCTCTCGATAACTCAGGTAAAATTGCCTATGTCACACAAACAACATTAAGTATTGACGATACTCGTGAAGTGATAACGGCTTTAAAAGATCGGTTCCCTGATATACAAGGCCCGGAACTTGACGATATCTGTTATGCAACCCAAAATCGCCAAATGGCAGTTCATGAATTAGCAAAAAAAGTAGATTTAATCCTGGTTGTGGGGGCGCGAAATAGCTCTAATTCTAATCGATTGCGTGAAGTTGGTGAACAGTGTAAATTGCCAGCTTATCTGATTCAGGATGAAGGTGATTTGCAACCTGAATGGCTTGAGAATGTGACTAAAATAGGGATTACTGCTGGCGCTTCCTCACCCGAGATCCTGGTCGAAAGAGTCATTAAACGTCTTAAATCCTTAGGTGTATCATCCATAACAGAAATGCCTGGAGAAAAAGAGACCACGCAATTTCGATTACCCCGAAAATTGTTACAGGCTAAAAGCGCTTAAACTTTAATCAATTAATTTTTCAATCGAACTATTCAATAAAGAAGGACAATGATGTTATGAGTATTCCAGCAATTCAACAATACCGTATCGGGAAATATATCATTGGCCAAAAATTGCGACGTAATAAATATTATCCACTGGTGTTAATGCTCGAGCCATTATTCAAGTGTAATCTAGCTTGTGCTGGTTGCGGTAAAATCGATTATCCGGATGAAATTCTGGATCAACGACTCAGTGTTGAAGATTGTTTATCTGCAGTTGATGAATGTGGAGCACCGATTGTTTCAATACCCGGTGGTGAACCGTTAATTCATAAACAAATTCATGAAATTGTTGATGGCATCATTGCACGAAAGAAGTTTGTGTATTTGTGTACTAATGCATTATTGTTATCGAAGCATATCGATAAATTCAAACCATCACCGTACCTGACTTTTTCAATTCATCTTGATGGTAACCGGGAACGTCACGACACTTCAGTTTGCCAAACTGGTGTTTATGACCGTGCGATTAAAGCAATTGAATTGGCATTGGAAAAAGGTTTTCGCGTTACAACTAACTACACATTATTTCAAGGTGAACCGGCTGAAGAAATTGCTGAGTTTTTAGATATGTGCACCGAAATGGGTATTGAAAGCGTTACCATTTCACCAGGTTATAGTTATGAAGCTGCACCAGCACAAGATGTTTTTCTGCAACGTTCAGCCAGCAAACGTTTGTTTCGTGAAATTTTTAAACTGGGTCGTTCGCGAAAAAATAAATGGCGTTTTAATCAATCCAGTTTATTTTTAGATTATTTAGCCGGTAATCAAACTTATCAATGCACTCCCTGGGGAAACCCGACTCGCAATGTGTTTGGTTGGCAAAAACCGTGTTACCTTCTGGCTGATGAAGGTTATGCTCCGACATTCAAGTCGTTAATAGAAGATACCCAATGGGATAATTACGGTTATGGTAAAAATCCAAAATGTGCTGATTGCATGGTGCATTGCGGTTATGAACCAACAGCTGTTAATGATACTTTTGCTCATCCACTAAGGGCACTTAAGGTTGCACTTAAAGGACCTCGAACCGATGGTCCAATGGCTCCAGAACTTCCAATCTTGTATGATGAAGTCGATACTAATAACTCCTCACAAACAGTTGAATTTCAATCAGGTCAAGAACAAAGAATGTCTTAAATGACAGTAATAGATAGTTTATATTACGCAAGCTTAATCAGTGCACTAATCTGGATAATTATTTTACTACTGCCCTGGCGTCCCTGGAGTGTTCGCGAATCACTTGACAGTGATATTAATATTAGTAATAGCAATTTATCCGACATAACCGCCTTGATACCAGCACGCAATGAAGCATTACATATTGCAACTACACTTGAAGCACTTTCCTCCCAAGGTAACAGTTTAAAAATTATTGTTATTAATGATCAATCCAGCGATCAAACAGCAGCGATTATTAATAAATATCAAAAGCAGATTCCCGATTTAATATTAATCGATGGTAAACCGTTACCGGAAGGCTGGAGTGGGAAGCTCTGGGCATTGCAGCAAGGATTGCAACACGTTCATACCGATATGGTGCTATTACTCGATGCTGATATTGCCTTACACGATGGTTTGCTTGCAACACTTAAACATAAAAAAAATAGTAACAAGATCCAAATGATTTCATTAATGGCGCGCTTGCCAATGAATAATGTTTGGGAGAAATTATTACTGCCGGCATTTGTGTACTTTTTTAAAATGCTCTATCCTTTTTCATTAACTAATAACCCGAGATTACGAAATATAGCGGCAGCTGCGGGAGGCTGTATTTTAATCGATAAAAAAATTCTTGTCGAAATAGCTGCGTTTGATTCGTTACGACAGGCTTTGATAGATGATTGTACGCTGGCCCGAAAAGTGAAACAGCAGGGAAATAAAATCTGGCTTGGCTTAAGTCATTCTCTCGATAGTTGTCGCACAAATCATTCTTTGTCGGCTATTTGGAAAATGGTAGCGCGAACAGCTTTTACACAACTGCATTATTCCTGGCTGTTATTATTTTCGATTAGTAGTATATTAATTATTGTTTATTTGGTTCCATTTATCGGACTATTCATAGATGGAAACAATATTCGTTTTGTAGCTTTGCTTGCTTTTACTATTATGGTCACTTGTTACATTCCAACTTTACGATATTATGGCTTGCCGCCATTATGGGCATTGTTGATGCCATTAATAGCCACTTTATTTTTAGCTATGACCTGGAGCTCGGCATTGGCTTATGCCCGGGGTGGTGGCAGTGAATGGAAGCAGCGAGTTTATACAAAATCCATGAAGGTACCTAAATGAAAGCCCTGGTAACAGGAGCCACCGGTTTCGTTGGCTCAGCTGTAGTCTTGAAGTTGCTTGAACACGGTGCTGAAGTGCGCGTTACAAAACGAAATAACAGTAACCGGGAAAATTTAAATGACTTACCAAACACTGTCGAACAAGTCGTTGCTGATTTAAACGATAGCGAGTCAATGAAAAAAGCCTTAACCGGGTGTGATACATTATTTCATGTTGCTGCAGATTATCGCTTATGGACACGTAATCCCCAAGAGATGATCGATACCAATGTAACCGCAACACGAAACCTGATGTTGCTAGCACTTGATCTTAATATTTCACGTATTGTTTATACCAGTAGTGTTGCAACTTTAAAACTCAATGCGGATAAAACACCTTCAACTGAAGACAGTGTTGCAACAGTCGATGATATGATTGGCCTTTACAAACAGTCTAAATTTCTTGCTGAACAGGAAGTGCAAAATTTAATTGAGACTCGTGATTTGCCTGCTGTGATAGTAAGTCCATCTACTCCAATTGGCCCCCGTGATGTTCGTCCGACACCAACCGGAAAAATGATCGCCGATGCCGTTGCAGGAAAAATGCCTGCTTATGTTAAGACCGGTCTTAATATTGTGCATGTGGATGACGTTGCCGAGGGGCACATATTAGCCTATCAACACGGTAAAATTGGGCAGCGTTATATTTTAGGTGGTGACAATATGTCATTAAAGGACATTCTATTTTTTATAGCAGAAAAAACCGGCCAATCACCACCGCGTATCTGTTTACCGCATTCGGTGGTATTACCCATTGCCTATTTATCAGAAGCATTTACAAGAATAACTGCTGGTGATGAACCAGCTGTTTCTGTTGATGGTGTACGAATGTCAAAAAAATGGATGTACTTTTCAAGTGATAAAGCAAAGCGGGAATTGGTTTATTCGCCTAGACCAGCTGTTGATGCTTTAAGTGATGCGGTGTTATGGTTTCAGAAGTAGGGCGGTATCTTATGTGTCTGAAAATAAAAAATCAACTCCCAGTATCTTTTTACATTCCATCATTGCTTTTCGAGCTTTAGTAAAATTTTTCGCAAGGTATATCAATGAGAGAATATCACCGGGTTTTGTTATTAATCCCATCATTAATTTTGTAATAGCAACATTTCCATTTTGATCCATATTGTTCATGACGGTTAAAGGAATAGCCATATCGGCAGGATCAACTATTACACGCAAACTCATAAAAGGGATATGATTCTGATGTGCAATTTTAGCCAGAATCGTGCTTTCCATATCGACTGCTGCGGCGTTATTTGATTCAAATAATTTCTTTTTGTCGAGAACGTTTGCTACGACCAGTGCGCTCTCACAGATCGGTGCATTTATAATGTTTAAAGATTTAACTTGGGATAACACTGATATTATTCTTTGCTGCCAGTTTTTGTCTATTACTACTGTTTTTCCATCTGTATCAATACAGGAATTTGCAATAATGACATCACCGGCAGAACAATCAGGATTTAAGCCACCTGCTGTTCCAAAGCTGAGCAAATGGCTTATACCGTGTTCTAATAACAACTGTGCAGCGTATTCTGCATTTGATGATCCCATGCCACAAACAACGAGTGTAACATTGTGAGACAAATTAAGAGGGGAATGTTGCTTAGGTGATTCCTGCGTCAGAACTGTTGCTTCGTTTGGTAGTGCAACGATAATTCCCAATGATGCAGGTATAGATGGCATGGCTGCGGATCTTTAAATTCTGATTAGGTAATCTGATTTAAATTTCTAAATTGCGCCAGCGCCCATAGCGGAAATATTTTATCGTAGCTGTGATATTTTAAATGAAAAACCCGAGGAAATCCTGGTGCAGTAAAGCATTCATCGTGCCATAGTCCATGATCTTTTTGTTTTTCAAATAAATAATTAACGGCACTTTGTAATTCAAATGAATTTTTTTCTCCTGCGGCCATTAATGCCAGCATAGCCCAGGCAGTTTGAAAGGAGGTGCTTCGCGTATTTTCTCCTGCATAGTTATCATCAATGTAGGAATCATTACTCTCACCCCAGCCACCATCATCGCGCTGACATGATTTAAGCCAGGTTACTGCACGTTGTACCATAGCATTATTTTTATCGACACCGATTTTATCGAGAGCAACCAATACTGACCAGGTACCATAGATATAATTGGTTCCCCAACGTCCAAACCAGGCACCGGAGCTTTCTTGTTGGTCAGCTAAATAGCTCATACACCTGTTTATGGTATCTTTGTGCTGATATTGTTTTAGTTTATCTAATGTACCAAATAAGGTAAGACAGCGCGCACTTACATCGGCAGAAGGTGGATCCAGAAGTGCACCATGATCTGCAAATGGGATTTCATTAAGGAATTCATAAAAATTATCAATTTCAAATGAAGCAAAACCACCGTTAGAAGATTGCATCCCCATTAACCAGTTGGTGGCACGGTTAATAGCAAATTGATATTTTGAATCGTGAGTATTTTGCATTGCCCATGCGACCACAGCCGTATCATCTAAATCCGGATAAAAATCGTTTTGAAATTGAAAAGCCCAGCCACCGGGTTCCAGATCAGGTCGTTGATCCTGCCAGTCACCTTTTTCGGTAAGCAATTGTTTAGTTTGAAGCCAGTCAAGTGCTTTGCCAACTTGTTTTTCGGTGCCGTTAACTTCCTGTAGTGCCAGACAAGCCAGCCCGGTATCCCAAATAGGGGAATTACAAGGTTGGCAATAAGCAGTTTCATCGGTGATAACCAGTAAATCGTCAATAGCCTTTTTAGCCGCAATGCGAATCGGATCGTCGCTCTTATATCCTAAATAATCCAGTGCCTCATAAGCATTAACCATGGCCGGAAAAATGGCCCCTAAACCACCATCACCATTTAAATGTTCTACAAACCAGGCTTCAGCTTTATTTGTGGCTATCTGTCGAAGCCAGCCTGGTGTTAGTGGTTCGATAATTTTTGCGATTTTTTCTAAAATCACAAACAAACCTTTAACATTAAAACTAAATGGAAATTTCAACCGTATTTTCGCAGGGTCACTAATAAATAATTCTTGAATATCAACCTGCTGCGGATTACGTGCTTTGACCCGATGTGTACACAATATTGATAATGGTACAGTTACCGTTCTCGACCAGTACGCCACTTTACTAATATGAAATGGAAACCACCGAGGTAGCACCATTATTTCAACTGGCACAATTGGCACAGCAGACCACGGTACTTGTTCAAACATGGCCATAGCAAGCATGGTAAATACATTACAGTTGGCCGCGCCACCAGCATTTAGAATCTTGGTCCGGGCTTTTTCCATGTGTGGTTCATCAGGGTCATCGCCTGCGAGTTTTAAGGCAAGATAACATTTAGTAGTGCAACTGATATCAAATTTTCCGGCAAAATATAAAGGCCACCCACCTTCTGCTTGTTGGTGTTGGCGTAAATAGTTTGTAATTTTGGTTTGTAATATTGGATCAATTTCATCCATGAAATGCATCATTATGATGTATTCAGCAGGTATCGTGCAGTCGGCTTCGAGCTCATAACACCAGTAACCGTTTTCATTCTGTTGTGACAATAAAGCCTTGGTCGCGCGCTGGATACTGGAATCAATTTCAGAAACTTGAAGTGACAAAGTAGCAGAATTTTTAGTTTGAACACTTGAAGTGTTTAGTAAATTTGCATCTTCTAAATTAAGTTTTTCACGGTACATAATTTATTATTGTCTTGATTACATCATTATAATTATGGAACATATTAAGCATATTTTACGTTATTTGACAAAATATGGAAGAACACAATTCAGTATATAGAATAGTCGGTTTTTTATTAACTGATTGATTCCAGCTTTTTATGCGGTAATCCACGACCAGCAAAATTAAACAATGCTCGTAATAATAGATCGTTGTAGACTGCAATTTTACTGGCTGCAATCGTCAGTTTAACACTTCGTCGGGTTATTTTAACCTGGGCACCATCACTAAACTGTTTATTTTGATGTACTTTTCGTAATGTCAGCTCAGCCATGCCAATCGCCCAGAAACAAAAATTGCGAATGCCTGTTTCACTTCGTGGAATTAATAAGGTGTATTCCAATGCTTGTTGTAAACAATTAAAGCCAATAGCGGTTAATTCTTCCAGACCTTGTTCAAATCCAGAGTTGTGCATCCCCGGTTTTAAATCGGCTAAATCAAAATTATGGCGGGTAAATACATCCTGAGGTAACCAACATGCTCCTCTTCGTTGATCGTCCCAGATATCCTTCAGGATATTGGTCATCTGTAAACCTTGGCCAAAAGCGACAGAAAGTTTAATCAGTTTGTCATAATGTTGGTTGATTTCAGGTGAATAAGCGCAAAACAATTTACACAGCATTTCACCGACCACACCGGCTACGTGATAACAATACTGTTCCATATCGTCAAGTGACGCTAAACCTTTACTGGTGTCGACTTCCTGATAATGAATCATCCCATCAGCCATGATTTTAACACAAGTTGACAGTGCTTCACGCTGTATTGAGTTAAAACTATGGGTAATTTTAATGACCTGCGGGGTAAGTGATATAAGTTCGTGTTCTGCCGGTATTGTGGCATCAGATAATAATGGTGCTAATTGTTTAGAAAAGTGCTGAACATCACCAGTTCCGGCTACAATGTCTACAAATTGCTGCGCTAAATCTCTTTTTTGCTCGAAGTTCAGTGCGGGATCATCTTCAATTGTGTCAATTATTCTGCACAATAAATAACCATTTGAGACGGTTTTACATAATTCAGCAGGTAACTGTGGAATGGTTAGTGCGAAGGTACGTGATACACCCTGTAATAGATAATCTTGTAGATTTTCATCGTTACTAAAAATTGGTGGTGCGGTATTTTGGGATTGTAACGACATGTTTATGATTAGTATTTACATTTTTATGATATTCTGGACAGGCTAACAGTGTCTGACTATCGAGGTCAATAAATTCGCTACTATTTTATGATTTAGCACGACTATCGTAATTGTACCAAATCAGGATTTTTAATTGAGCATAGAAAACCGCATTAGTTCTTATTTGGACAAATGGATACTTTTTGTAATGCGTAATGCATTAG
>JBGMRJ010000077.1:11260-13784 GCA_048061315.1 Gammaproteobacteria bacterium | reverse complement strand
TACACATAGTGTTGTACATACGTTTTAAGTTAAATGGTGCAATCCGGACATGAAACCGGTGCAGCCTACTAAAGACGCGCTATTCGCCATCCATGGCTGCTCGACTGCTTCATCCCTGAAGCAGACGGTCTTTAGTAGGCTGCACCGATTCCATATCCTCAGTTTTGTTCTCGTTCGAAAGTTAATGGGACAGCAGTGATAAATAATAGATAAACAAAGTGTGGGAACTCTGAATTAAAAAATGATTAATCTAATTTTTTTGTAACTATCCAACGTTATTAAAACTATGTAGTTTTAATAAGATTCTACAGTATCCACCGGCTTCGAAATCAGAACAGCCAAATCCTCACTCTTTCTATTTTTTCGAGTTACGCTGAATAGTTACATTTTTTTATTAATGAATACCAAGGCGTTGCATACGGCGCCATAGAGTAGAGCGGTCAATACCGAGCAAACTTGCTGCTTGAGTTTTACTGCCTTTTGCCTGACGCAAGGCATTGGTAATTTCAACACTGCGTAATCCGCTATCGTGTTCCGGTACAATTGATGTGACTTGAGAGGACATGGCATGAAGAATGTCCTGTGGCAGACTTTCTGGTATGATTTTATTATTTGTGGCACAAATAACACCGTGCTCAATTGCATTTTCCAGCTCTCGAACATTACCGGGCCAGGAATAATTCATTAACATTTGGAATGCTTCTGTGGAACATTCAATGTCTTTCGGATAGCCACGTTGTTGCAATTTTTCCATAAAATGATGGATTAAAATGGAAATATCACCTGGACGTTCACGTAGCGGTGGAATGGTTAAGGGTATTACCGCAAGTCGGTAGTATAAGTCTGCTCGAAATTCTCCGGCATCGACTAATTCGCGCAAGTTTTGATTCGAGGCAACAATGATTCGCACATCAACTTTAACCGATTTGTCTGATCCTACCATTTCAAATTCTTGATCCTGAATCGCGCGTAATAACTTGGCCTGTAAATTAAGGGGTATTTCACTGATTTCATCAAGAAATAAAGTTCCTCCGTGTGCGGATTGAAAGCGGCCTTTGCGATCGGATGTTGCTCCGGTGAATGCCCCTTTAACGTGACCAAATAATTCTGACTCGATCAAGGTTTCCGGTATCGCAGCACAATTAACTTCTACAAATTTTTGACCACTACGACCACTTAATTTATGCACCATACGGCTGACAAGCGTTTTACCGGTACCGGATTCACCCTGTAATAATACAAAAGCACTGGTTGGAGCAATTTGATGTATGCGTTCTACAACCTCAAGCATTTTTAAATCTTTGCTTTCAAAATTACTGAGCTTGGTTTTATAAACGGCTTCGAGTTGCCGTTGTTCGGTTCGATCCCGTAATAATATTAAACGCACATTGTCTTTGTGCATGGAGCAGTCAACTAAACCACTGTAAAACTCGATATAACGGTATCCTTCATGACACTGAAATTTTTCTTCAAAGGTTACAAACAAACCACTGGGTTTTCCTGCGGCATCAACATCACCGGCTTTTAATGCTGCCGTTACAAATGCACGCTGTAAATTAACTGCAGTAAAATCTTGCAGGCGTTGCAATTTCGTGTCTTTTTCCAAACCCAATAAATTAACTGCTGCCGGGTTTTGATATAGCACCGTGCCTTTTTTGTCACTCATGATCACTCCTTCATCAATGTGACTAATCACGGCTTCTAACATGGGTATCATATTACGGGTAAATGCTGTCATAACGTTACTACACCTAAATTGTATGAAGGAATACGATGATTATAAAATAATCTGTTGCGCAACATGTTGCAACACTTATTAAGGAATGATCTTGATATAAATCAATTACCTGAACAATTTTGTGCTTTCTTCTAGTTGCAACGAGCCGCAACAGTGTTCATTTTAAATCAATAAAAATCAATAACTTAACTAGTGGCACGGTCTTTGCGATAGGTAATGGAAACACTTTAAGTGTTGCGTGATTATTTTGGGGAGATTAACGGTAATGGTAGTTCAGTTTCAAAAAGCGCTTGGCGTGTCAGGCTTATTTGTTCTATTTTCATTAAATGCTGCTAATGCACAACAACCTGGCGCAACCGAAAATAACGTTATTGGCAATGGTATCTATACTGTCGAGCGAATTCGAGACCAAAGTGGTATTGCCATTAGTGGTAAAGTGGTGGCATTTAAAGAAATTACTTTTACTGCTTCAATGCCGGGACGAATTGAATTCATTGCCGGTGAAGAGGGTAGTTGGTTTCCTGCAGGCCAGGTTGTTTTAGCACAAAACGACAAAGCCTTACTGGCTCAACGCAAAGCTGCAGTGTCACAAATATCCAGCGCCCAAACTGCATTGCAAAATTCACAAGTACAATACAGCCGTGAAATGCTCAGCCCTTATAGTAGCAGCCAACAACCGATGGCGGGGATGGGGTTTCCTGCTATGTTTGATCAATTTTTTACCCGAGGCAGTAATCCGGGCTTGCAACGACAAGCTGATATTTATTCTCGTTACAGTGGTGTTAG
>JBGMRJ010000077.1:9056-11160 GCA_048061315.1 Gammaproteobacteria bacterium | reverse complement strand
AATATTTATCCTTCGGCGAATAACAACTCTCATACTGTTACTGTAAAATTTGATTTACCGTCTGGTGCACCTGTTGCAACCGGCATGTATGCACAAGTTCAATTACCCGATAACACCGCGCAAACTCAACCATTATTAGTTATCCCACGTTCGGCTTTAATAAGCGGATCGAGCTTACCGGGTGTGAAGTTACTGACAAATAATAATAAAACTGAATTACGGGTTTTACGACTAGGGCATGATTTACGCGATGGCCGCGTTGTGGTGTTAGCCGGATTAAAATCGGGTGATCGGATTATTATTAATTCTCAAGGTTGGAATACTAATCAATACACTAATACAAAAACCAGCTGGTCATCAAAATAATAATCACTATGCAGACTGACAATAATTTAGATAGCTCTACTCACGGTAATAATTTAGGCATGGCCGGTAATCTGGCTAAATCATTTATTCATTCACCGCTATCACCGCTGTTATTACTCGCGTCTATTGCAATTGGTATTTTAGGTTTGATGTTTACACCGCGTCAGGAAGATCCGCAAATTTCAGTTCCCATGGTCGATATTTTCGTAAGCTATCCCGGTGCCTCATCGCAACAAGTTGCCAGTTTAGTTGCTGACCCTCTGGAACGAATTATGAGTGAAATTCCAGGCGTTAAACACGTGTATTCTGCATCACAACGTGAACAAGCCATGGTCACTGTTGAATTTGATGTTGGCGAAGACATGGGTGAGTCTTTAGTTAAACTCTATGACAAACTTGAATCCAATATGGACCGAATCCCGCCGGGTGTGTCTCCACCATTAGTGAAACCAAAAGGTGTGGATGATGTCCCCTTAATCACACTTACTTTATGGTCGCCGACTAATAATTCTGGTTATACTTCGGACGTGGTCGATGATGCAAGCCTACGTCTAATCGCTCTGGACGTTATTCAACAATTAAAAGAAGTTCCTAACACCAGCCAAAGTTTTGTGGTGGGTGGTCGTACTGAACAAATTCGAATCGAAGTGTACCCGGAACGTTTAGCCGGTTTTGGCATTAGTTTAGATCAAATAGCAAATACGATTCGTTCAGCCAATACGCAGCGAGGCGTTGGTAATGTTGAAACCAATAACCACAGCTTTAAATTATATACCGGTAGTTTTCTAAAACACGCTAATGATGTGCGACAACTGATTGTTGGACTTTATAATAATCAACCCGTTTACCTCGCTGATGTGGCTCAGGTGATTGAAGGCCCTGCAGAAACCAAAAGTATTACCAATTTTTATTCGGGTAAGGCATCGAGTCTGGACAGCACTGTTGTTGCTGCGCCGGCTGTTACCTTGGCCATTGCAAAAAAAGTGGGATCCAACGGTGTTTCGGTTGCTAATGCTATTTTGGAAAAAGTGGAATACTTAAAAGGTCGAACCATTCCAGACAATGTTAATGTTAGTGTTACCCGTAATTACGGTGAAACGGCTAACGATAAAGTGAATGAATTAATTTTTAAGTTATTTGTCGCTACTCTGGTGGTTACCATTTTAGTGTGGATGTTTTTAGGCAGACCGGCTGCGACCGTTGTGCTAATTGTTATCCCTGTCGTTATTTTAGTAACGATATTCAGTGCCTGGATACTTAAATTTACAATTGATCGTGTGAGTTTATTTGCGCTTATTTTCTCAATAGGCATTCTGGTTGATGATGCGATTGTGGTGGTTGAAAATATTTATCGTCGTTGGTTATTAAACAATGAAACCAGTACTGAAACGGCGATTGATGCTGTTCGTGAAGTTGGTAACCCAACTATTTTAGCAACATTTACCGTTATCGCGGCATTATTACCAATGGCCTATGTGAGTGGCATGATGGGACCGTATATGGCTCCAATACCCGCATTAGGTTCAGTGGCAATGATATTCTCATTATTTGCTGCTTTTATTTTTACTCCCTGGCTAACGATGCGATTAAAACCATCGTTAGAACAATTAAATAAAGCAGCCGAAAAAGAACATCATCAAAGTGAAAAACTCGAGCGATTTTACAGGCGTATTATTACACCATTAATTCGGGATCGTATTAAGGGTTTGGTATTTCTGGTTAGTGTTATCGGTATTTT
>JBGMRJ010000077.1:5600-8956 GCA_048061315.1 Gammaproteobacteria bacterium | reverse complement strand
GAACACGATCCAGTCATGATATCGCCGTTGAAGTGCGCGAGTTAATATCCCCCATCGCACATCAAGCTGGTGCAAAAATTCAAGTAGTTGAAATGCCACCCGGACCACCTGTTTTACAATCAGTGGTTGCTGAAGTTTATGGGCCGGATGCCAATACCCGACGGGCATTTGCAACTGATTTAACCACAATGTTTGAACAGGCAGAACATCTTGATGATGTCGATAATTACATTCAGGCTGATCACGATGTGTGGCAATTTAATATTAATCGCGAAAAAGCCCAACGTTATGGTGTTAATTCTGAAAGCATTAACCGCACCCTGGAAATGACCATGGGCGGTTTTGTTGTCGGTGATATTAAACACGGTTCGTTACTGGATCCGACCTTATTAATACTGCAAGCACCTTATGCCATCCGTGCCGACTATCGACGCTTAAGTCAATTACCGGTGCCGACTCAATATAGTAGTCAATCCAATTCAGGAATACCGTTGGCTGAATTGGGTTATTTCAGTCGAGAAAAACAACAGCCGGTAATCTTTCATAAAGACTTGCGTGCCGTTGAGTATGTCACCGGTGAAACAGTCGGGCGACTGGCTGCCCCTATATACGGTATGGCCGAAGTTGAAGCGCAACTTAAAAATTACATTGCCCCCGATGGCGTCACAGTGTCGGGTGAATATTGGGGACCTCCTGCTAATAGTGCTCAAAGTTCGTTTGAATGGGCAGGCGAGTGGACGGTTACCTATGAAACCTTTCGCGACATGGGCATGGCATTTGCGGTGGCATTATTACTTATTTATATGTTGGTGGTTTGGGAATTTGGAAACTTTATTCTCCCTGCTATTGTGATGGCACCCATACCCTTAACATTAATCGGCATTATTCCAGGTCACTGGATTATGGATGCCGAATTTACTGCAACTTCGATGATCGGTTTTATTGCATTAGCCGGCATTATTGTTCGCAATTCCATTTTACTGGTGGACTTCTCCAGACAAGAAGTCGACAAAGGTGTGTCGGTGCAGGAAGCTTTGATTCAAGCCTGTAAGGCGCGAACTCGACCCATCTTAATAACAGCGGGGGCGCTTTTGGGAGGTTCATCAGTAATTCTATTTGACCCCATTTTTCAAGGCATGGCAATTTCATTAATGTTTGGCGGTTTAGTATCAACACTACTGACATTACTGATCATACCACTGGGTTGCATTTCAGGTCGTGCCGCTTTTTGCCCGGCAACACCGGACGATAATGGTTCTGCACCAAACTGTGAATTTGATCAGGCTGATATGGATAAAAAATACAATAACAGCAAATCACTTTTAGCTAATTTTAAAATTATTACTGTAATCAAAAACTTTACAGACTTCATAAAAATGTTTATTGCAACCATAGCTAATGATCTTTCGCAATCACTGCTTGGTTTTATTGCAACAATGAAATTGCTGTTACTGGCAATTGTAAAATTACTACAACAAAAACTGCAGTTTTTAATACCAGCAACTCAAACTGAGGTTAACGCACCCGATGAAAAAAATGAAGCTGTTAAAGAAAAACCACTAAGCACTAAAAAACGTACAACTGCTAAAAAAAGCACTAAAAAAACTGTAACAAAAAAGAAGAACGCTAAAAAACCGCGACGTGGCATTCAACTTAAAGATGATGATTAAAAAAATCAACCTTAAAATGAGAGTAAATTATTATGGAAACTAAAATAGAAGCTGAACCTGAAAAAGAAACTGTAGCTGACAATCAATCTACTGACACTACAGAATCACAAAACAATAGCGTTACACAATCGAAGAAATCAGCTGAATCCTCTTTACAGCGTTTAATGCCAGCGATCATTGTTTCAGTTAGTATCGTGTTCAGCAGTGGTATTCTTTCGGCGACCAGTTTTGCTAAATCAAAAGACATGGCACCTCAGGTTCGAAATTTTTATTATCAAATGCCACCACCTGGTCCTTATAGGTCGAACCTCGCAATGCCACAACAACCAATGGCGATGAATCGCCCAAACTGGGCTAAACCAACACCACCACCGTGGGTTCAAAATGCCCCAGGGCAACAAGCAAAAACTGCTAACGATCACAATACCACGATGGCACATCCACCACGAATGATGAAACCACCAGCTTGGGTAAATCAGCCACCGCAAATGATGGCACCCCAGATGAATCGCCCGAACTGGGCAAGACCAACGCCACCACCTTGGGTTCAAAATGCGCCTGGGCAACAATCAAATCGAAGCAGTGATCAAAAAGCGATGATGGCTCGACCACCACAAATGATGGCACCACCTGCATGGGCTAAACCAGCACCCCAGATGAACCGCCCCAACTGGGCAAGACCAACACCACCACCCTGGGTTCAACCTGCACCAGGGCAACAACCTAATTTAAGTGCGGATCAAAAAGCCATGATGGCACGACAACAACAAATGATGGCACCACCTGCATGGGCTCAGCAGCCACCACAGATGAATCGTCCTAACTGGGCAAGACCAACACCGCCCTGGATGCAAAATAGAACTCAGGAATTACCAAAACAACAACCATCAGAACAAAAGTGAGACTGAACTTGAATGAATAACAATCGCATTATAGTAATGATAATTTTTGGCTTTGTGTTTGCAACAAAGTTTAGCTTTGCTCAGTCACTGCAGGGACAGTGGCCGCCGCGCTACGATACATACCGTTCAGGTTGGCAAAATAATTATGTCAGCCGTAACTATGATCCTTATGTAAATCAAACACAATTTCGAAACCAGCCGATACCACAACCCGGATATCGCGCTGTAGCAACACCACTATTACCTGTTTATGGAAATTCAATGCCCATGATGCCCTATAACCCATGGCAACAAACGTATGGCGTGATGCCATCATTATATTTTCCGATGATGAATTTTCCAATTTTAAATTATCCAGGTTGGGCTTACTAATGTTGATAAAACATAAAATCTTTACTCTATCAGTTAACGATCGTCCTCATTTAACTGATAGCACAATTAATCGAGGACGTTGTATTAACGGAGGTCGTTATGAAATTTAATATTAAAGCAGCAACTCTCGCTGTGACTTTGGCTGCATCAGTTGCACCATTAACTGCACATGCATGGGGACCTTGGGGCGGTAACCCCTGGGGTGGTGGTGGTGGTGGTAATCCATGGAGTGGTGGTTATATGCCCTGGGGTGGAAATAATTATGGTAACTATGGTGGCTATCCTAATAATAGTTATGCTCCCCGTGGTAATAACGGTTGGGGTGGTAATCCCTGGGCTAACGGCTGGGGTAACGGCAATGGTTGGGGAAATGGTAACGGCTGGGGCAACGGCAATGGTTGGGGAAATGGTA
>JBGMRJ010000077.1:4364-5500 GCA_048061315.1 Gammaproteobacteria bacterium | reverse complement strand
TGGGGCAACGGCAATGGTTGGGGAAATGGTAGCGGTTGGGGCAACGGCAATGGTGGGGGAAATGGCAACGGCTGGGGCAACATGATGGGTGACTTCGACATGAGTTGGAAAGGCAACAGTCGCGGTCAAGCAAATCCACAATGGTATGGTGGCGGGAATCAAAGCTATCAAGGTTATGGCAACCAGGGTTATCAAGGATACCAGGGTCAAAATTATCAGGGCCAGGGTTATGGTTACCCACCCCCAGGATATCCATATCCTGCTCAGGGTCCTCAAGCACCGGCACCTGCTAAAAAATAATGCTAAACAAAACACAGGGACGTGACTGTTTAAATTTTTAAATACAGAGAATAGAAAATGATAACCTTAATCGGAAATCTAAAAGGTGGAACTGGAAAAAGCACGGTAACATTCAATCTTGCTGTGTGGTTAGCCGCGCAACAAAAAGCGGTAACCGTGTTTGATCTGGATCCGCAAGCAACATTAAGCGATGTCATTGACGTACGCTGTAGTGAAAAATATGATCCTAAAATAACAATTAAACAGGATTTAAGTGAGCTTACTACTAATAATAAAACAGAAATTTTAATTGACGTAGGAACAGCAGACATGGATGCCTTTACATCAGCAGTAACGATAGCAGATCGTATTGTAATACCGATTACACCAAGCCAGGCGGATATCTGGTCTACACAACGATTTATGAAAATTGTTCGTGATAGCAACACACAAAAAACAACTCCAAAATTATTTGGGTTTATTAATCGTGCCGACACTCATCGCGGTGTTCGCGAAACCGATGAAGCGGCACAAGCAATAAAAGGATTAAACGATCTGGCATTGGTAGACATACGTTGGTATCAACGCACTGCCTACCGGCGTTCGTTTAGTGAAGGTTTGGCAGTATTTGAATTAGAACCCAGAAGTAAAGCTGCCACTGAAGTTAATCAATTAGCAACGATATTATATTCGTCGTTGTTTATAGTCGATGGCGTCCATTGAGGTAATACTATGACAGCACTACGTTGGTTCTTATCCTATTTGTTACCGATACTAATTGTTTCTAGCATCGCAGCAGCTTATTTTTATCGTGATCGAATATCGTCTGACTGGTATCAAACACTGAGCTGGCCGGT
>JBGMRJ010000077.1:0-4264 GCA_048061315.1 Gammaproteobacteria bacterium | reverse complement strand
GGCACGTAAATCATATTGGACAAACGATTTTAAAAAAGCCAAAAAACAGTATTTGACTTTAACCACACAATTATCTGATAACCCGGATATTCAGGGTGAACTCGGTAATCTTTTTTATCGTGAACGAAAGCTGGAGTCTGCAATAAAACATTACACTATTGCGGCAAAGCTACTTATTAAACACCGTCACTATTGGAAGCTGCCACAAATAATGCAAATTGTATCACGGTTTAATCCTGCAAAAGCCAGGGAAGTAATGACACTAATGCATAGTAGAAATACGCTTACCCGCAATAAATCCGATAATAGCAAAAAAGGCAAGTAACATGAAAATTTTACTTTATACATTAGCCACATTGGGATTATTATTTTTAATATTACTGATGTATACAATTGTTAAATTTGAACCAGCCTATCACGCATTAAAAAAGTTTGATGAGAATGCAATTGCAACTTATAGTAAAATGGTATCGACATTAATTGAAACGGGTAATGCCGCCGATGCAACGGTATGGAAAGTTCAGGTTGATGCTGGTTTAACTGCAGAAGATGTTGAAGATGCCATGAAATCTATTGCAGCTGAGCATAATATAAAAAATGTCGGTGAGTTACCGTTGTATCAACAAATTACTGCCATGACGGGTAAAAAATTTCGCTACATGAAAATTTATATGTATTGCAATCCACTTACCGCTGCAAAGATGGTTGACTACAGTGATGCTTTTTCAGCTTACTTACCGTGCCGCATCACACTGCTGGAAGATAAACAAGGTCACTTGTGGATTTATTCTCTCAATATGGACATGATGATCTATGGTGGAACACCACTACCGGCTGAATTAAAAAAAGAAGCATTACGTGTAAAAACTATCATACAAGATATTATGAAGCGTGGTGCTAGTGGCGAGTTTTAAAACACTAACTGCTTTAGTTAAACCTTAAAATTAAAAGGAATATTATGAGTCTGGAATCTGAAATTATAAGTGAACTACATGATGACACACGGAATGTAAAAAAATTACAACTAATGGTCTACCCGGCATTAATTGCTTTTTTACTACTTGCAGCTTATGGTTATTATTTAGTGAATAGCCTGGCAACTGATGTAAAACGATTATCAAATGATATGAACACACTAACTAAAAGCGTTGATCGGAATATGAATATAATTGCACAAAACATGATAATGATGACTCAAACCATAAATGTAATGGCTCGTGCCTCAGTGAATATGCAACGTGACATGTGGAGCTTAAACCGCAATATTTCTACACCGCTTAGCCCAATAAACAGTATGTTACCCTGGGGCGGAGGTGGCCGTGGTGGGCCATACCCTGGATCGCAAGGCCCAATACCGTATTCACCGCCACCCGGTATGATGCAACCGAATCGGTATCCACCGCCACCTCAGGTTAAAAATACTGGAATACCTGAATCGTAAAAACTATTTAAGGCTGATAGCTATGAATGATACTACTGAAAACAATACTGATATTAATGCTGAGAAACGCGAAACTGTTAATCTCAAGATCGATCAATCGATATTAGTCGATGAGCAACCGAAACTTTCTACTGTGTTATCTGCTTTTCGTAATCTTGATAAAGTCTGTTACCGGTTAGGCTTGCTTAATAAAAATTCAAGTTTAGCTACTAACATTAACTGGACTGCATCAAATGACAAAAATGATTTACCCGAAATACTAAAACAACTCGATAAAGCCCGAGATCAAGTTGAACAACAAATTGTTCAACTAAAGAAAATGATGACTAACCGATGCTTAACTATTCTTGCTTGGGAATTCATCGTCTTATTCACAATAATTATCGGTTTATTAGCAGGTAGCTACTATGCAGGTTACTGGGTCAATGGAATTTTTTCACCGCCCTGGTTAAATGAATTTTTATCCAGACCCATTCTCACGACAATATCAAGTCTACTTTTTATTACTGGTTTTGTAATATTACACTATTCATTACGCAGCTTCTTTGCACAAAAAATAGCTCATGCTGCTTCAAAGAAAGACTCTAAATTTACTCTTGCAAATGCATTTTTAATAAACAGTAAATTTATACACAGTATATTTCGCCCGGAACCCATTGGCTTACATTGGGTAAATCGCAAGCGTTTGCAAAACGCACATGATTTATTTTTATCACAATCACCAAATAAAGAAAAAAATTAATTATTAAATTGCCAGAATATCTAGCGGGCTTGCTACCGTTACTCCGGGTTTATTTAAAACGTGAGTATAAATCATCGTAGTTGACACATCTGCGTGCCCCAATAATTCTTGAACCGTTCGAATATCATAACCATTTTCTAAAAGATGTGTCGCAAATGAATGACGCAAGGTATGACAATTTACTTTTTTGGTAATCCCTGATTTTTCAGCCGATTTTTTAATGTGTTTTTGCAATACGGATTCATGTATGTGATGGCGTCTGGTAATTTTTGAACGAGGATCTGTAGATATTTTCGTCGATGGAAAAATATATTGCCATCTAAATTCTTTTTCTGCATTAGGGTATTTTCGTGCTAAGGCCTCTGGTAAATATACATTGCCATAACCTTCGGCTAAATCTTCCGTATGTGAATTTTTAACACGCTCTATTTGTTGCTTAATATTTTCGACTATTATTCTTGGCATTGGCACAACCCTATCTTTCTTCCCTTTTGATTGTCTTACCATTATCTGCTGGTAATCAAAATCGATATCCTGAACCCGTAAACGTACACATTCCATAAGACGCATACCACAGCCGTAAAGTAAATTAGCCATTAATTTTTGTTGCGGGCCATTGATATTGCTTAGTAGTTGAATCGTTTCATTCTTGGATAATACAACGGGAAGTCGTTTGGGTTTTTTTGAACGTTTAAAAATAATTTCATCACTTAATTCTGTTTTCAGAACTTGCCGATAAAAGAAAATAATGCCACTTAAGGCTACCGATTGCGTACCCGCAGAAACTTTGCGTTTAATCACCAGATAATCTAAAAAAATGGCAATATCATTTTCTGAGCAAGATGCTGGATCTTTCAGATTAAGAAATAAAACAAAGCGAACAAACCATGCTATATATGTCTGTTCGGTACGAATTGAATAATGTTTAATACGAATTTGTTTCTTAATGTTATTAATATGAGCAGGATATTTGCCGTAGACTATTTTATAGGCACTTTCAGTGCTGTCACCTCTACTTGACAGCTCTAATTCTTTATTATCAAATTCTAATGATTGATAATCTCTAGCAATAGTTGGATGCGAACTTTTTAATTCCTCAGCAAAAGCTGACCATTCATCCCACGGGAACTGAACAGCCCAGGGAATTTTAACCATATCTCTAAATAAAATTTCAATTGAAGTAACAACTTGCTGAAACTGCCAATCCAAAAGCCATTTACTGCGGCCTTTTACTTTTAAATACTGCTCAACATTCTGTGCCAAATGTTCTATTAACTTAACACCCCGATGTGCTTTAATATAGTCTTCAGCATGTTTCACATACCAACGTTCTACACCCTTTTTCACACCATATCGTTTTGTTTTTTCTATGTATTTTTCCCAAAACCTCGCTACCGATTGCTCATTCATTACGCTACTCCATTAGCAAATTGACTAGTAAGCCATTCTATCACCTGCTAGTATTATGGTAAATCAACACTTGAAAATCAAATGTAATATACCGATGCTGTATATGTCACAGAAAGACTGCAGCGGTATAATTAACTGTTAGCCGTTAATAAACTAAAAAAGAGTGAAATGGTTAAAAATATACCTACTGAAGAAGATTTTTATATTTCTGGAAAAGAACTGTTAGATTTTTCTTGGGATGTAGTTGCTACATTATTAACTAATCTTGATGAAGCCGAATTTTTTGATCTTGATAAAAATCAAAGTTCTGAAAGTTACTGGAAATTAGCAAAGAGAAGACTGACAACTGCGCTATCTATAACTCAACAAGGAATCGAATTTATTCTTAAAGGTAAAATAACTAAGATTTCACCCTTTTTATTAATCACTGATCCTCCACCAAAATGGCCTTCACCTTATGAAGATGATGATATTGAGTTTTCTAAATTTAGAACTATTGATGCTCAAGATTTAATTCGAGTGATTGACACTTTTTCAGAGATTCCTATGTCATCTAATTTTATTGATAGATTTCATGCTTTACGAGAAAAGAGAAATACCATTATGCATTCTGTTAATAAAAATTTAACTGTACGTGTCACTGAAGTAATTGAATCTCTTCTATACATGCA
>JBGMRJ010000076.1:10419-13789 GCA_048061315.1 Gammaproteobacteria bacterium | reverse complement strand
AATAGCGCTTACGATGTATTTTGCAGCCACATCAGATGATCCCCACAACAGGCCTTTTTTATAGTTTGTTGTCATTGGAGTATCAATGAACCCCGGTTTTAATGTAGTAACTGATACACCGGATTCAAATAGCTTGTAGCGTAAACCTTCCAGATAGGTCGTTACACCGGCTTTTGCTGAGCCATAAATAAAATTACTTTTTCTACCGCGATCAGCAGCTACTGAGGTTATTACTGCTATATTGCCTTTTTTGTTCTTTTCTAAATAACCACTTAATAGTGTCAATAACACGATGACACTATGATAGTTGGAATTAATAAGTTCGATGGTTTTCGTAATATCCTGTTCACATTCACTTTGCTCATATAATACGCCATAAGCGATAAAAAGTAAGTCTATCTCAATATTACTGGTTTCAATATAGTGTTTGAATTCAACCTGCTTATTGCGATCATCAAAATCCAGGACATAAGTGTCTACCGAATTAGCACCAATCGATAATAAATCTTGTTTTACTATTTCCAGTTTGTCTTTATTTCTAGCAACGAGAATAAAGTTAGTATTTTTATTGGCATAGTAACGTGCCACACTTTGTGCAATTGCGGATGTTGCTCCGAGAATGATAATATTCATTATGCTGTCACCCTTCTCCAAAAGCTGGACGAAAATTTTGGATCAATGTATTCACTAAATTGATCTAAATTTGAATACGATTGTTGAAATAGTTGTTTTGACATGATTGCATCTTTAGCGGGATAAATCGCCCCACCGGCAGAAGCAACAATATCATTTAAAGTTTCCAGTAGTTTAACTGTTTTTGTACCACGACGGGAAAAATCCATCGCTAAGGTAAAACCAGGCCGGGGAAATGACATTAAACCGGGTGAGGCTATAGTACCAAATTTTTTAAGAACCGACAAAAATGACGAATTATCTTCTTTTGAAACCACATTTAATATTTCGGTTAATGTCGCTTGCGCGTCATGCTCGGGCACCACACATTGATGCTGATATAAACCGGCTTTACCATAAATTCGGTTCCAGTGTAGAATATTATCCAATGGATAAAAGTATTCTTCATAATGGTTTAAATCATTGCTATCATTTTGATTCGAAACGGCATTACGAATATAAATGGCATTAAATAATTGCACGGTATATTTATTTAATGTTTTAACCGGTAAATTAAAGGGCACGGACAATTTCTTTTTTAGATGATTGAACTGAGCCATATCGACTTCGTCAGTATTACTTATGTCTGCATGTTCCCCCGAAAAATAAACACCACGTCCAAGCTGCTCACCACTTGCGAGTGTATCAATCCATGCCACGGTATATTCTGATTGTTGATTTTTTTCAAGTTCAAAATAATGTTGTAAATTTTCGATTTTAACCGCATTCATTGCGATATAGTTATTAGCGATTTTTTTTAATTTTATTTCAACCCAGGTTATTAACCCGGTTAACCCTAAACCGGCAATAGTCGCATTATACAAAGCTTCGTTAGTTGTTGGTGAACACAATAACCGCTCTCCATTAGAACGAACTAATTCGAATTGCGTAACATGGCAGCCAAATGTTCCGGCATTATGATGATTTTTACCGTGCACATCATTGGCTATCATGCCACCGATTGTCACAAATCGGGTGCCGGGTGTCACGGGCACGAACCAACCCTGTGGAACAATGACTTCTAATAAACGATCCAGGGTAACACCCGACTCAACTCGAACTAAACCTTTATTATTATCAAATTCAATAAAATGATTTAATTGTTGTGTTGTAATTAAAGTTTGAGAATCATTTAAACAAACATCACCATAACTCCGACCACAACCATAAGGTAAATATAGCTCTGGTTCTTCAATATTATCAGAAAATTGTAATGACTCATTCCGCCAATTACATCGTAATGTAGCTTGATGCGTTTCGTGTGGATATCCCCAGGAACAATACATATCATTAAATTGCCAAAGCAAAAAAAATAAGACAAAGCGTTAAAACCACGTAACTGGTTTTATCTTGCACAGCGAATAACACTGGATCATCAAATTTTAATTCTTTATTGGCTATAAACCAGATTCGGGTTATCCAGTATAATAATAATAAACTAATCCCCCATAACCAATAAGGGGCACTATATAATTTAATTAACGCCTCATCATTAATATACAATGCAAAAACCAGAATGGACAAATAACCACTGGTTATTCCAAATGATCGAATATTATCAATATCGACAACTGAATACTCTCGGCCGGGTATTTTAGTGCCGCCGGCATCGAGTAAATTTTTTAACTCAATATGACGTTTAACAAATGCCAGGCTTAAAAAGAAAAATAGTGAAAACGAAATCAACCAATAAGATAAAGAAACTTCAATTGCAAAAGTTCCTGAAATAATTCTAAGTGTGTATAAACAGGATAAAGTTATCACATCAAGCAGTGCGATTGATTTTAATTTAAAAGTGTAAAAATTTGTTATTACTAAATACAGTAATACTGCAATCTGAAAATTAACTGGAAGCTGAATTACCAGCGTTACCGATAATACGAGTAAAATAAAAACCAGTATTTTTGCCTGGAGTGATGACACTTTGCCCGACGCGATTGGTCGGTTTTTTTTGGTTGGGTGCAGTCTATCAACTTCAATATCGGATAAATCATTTACAATGTATATTGAAGACGCTACGAAGGTAAATGATATAAATGCATAAAATGCATCAATCAATAATTTAATATCTTGTACCTTATGTGCTAAAACTAAAGGGATAAACAATAATATATTTTTAACCCACTGCTTAGGTCGGCAGGATAATAATAAAAATTTAAAAGTACTAATATTCAATGTAGTCAAAATAATGTCCACTCTATTCTGCGCATAGCAGAAATGGCAATATTAAAAATAATGCTATTTTATGCGATTGTTACCGGGAAAGAAATTAGTAATTTTGTTTTAGTGGAATGATATTGCTCTTGATTGAGTCAATTTTCCCATTATCGTCAGATAAATAGATTGGTTTCACCAGCTTTATTATTTCTGGTTCATTATAATCTTCACATGCAAGAATAATATCGGATAATAATGATTCGAAATGATTGAGATCCATTGACGAATTATTTGCTAATTGTATTTTATCAAAACCAGTATCTTTTAACTTTTCACCATCATAAAAAAGCTCTTCAAACAACTTCTCACCCGGACGTAAACCGGTGTATTTGATATCGATATCCTGAAAAGGAATTTTCCCCGATAATCGAATCATTTTTTCTGCCAGACTTTGAATTAATACCGGTTTACCCATATCCAATACAAATATTTCTCCACCTTTGCTAATTACTGCCGATTGCATAATAAGCTGACACGCTTC
>JBGMRJ010000076.1:8017-10319 GCA_048061315.1 Gammaproteobacteria bacterium | reverse complement strand
TTATCTGCCATTTTAATAATGTTGTTTGAACCAATAACATTATTGTTAAAGCCTTCACGGATATTTGCTTGTAACATCGGCACGTGTTTATAGGCTGCAGCATGGAATACAATATCGGGTTTATATTGTGCAAAGCAGTTATCCAGTGACTTCTCAACGGCAACATCACCTAAATAAGGTATGACTTTAGCGGCATTGCAATGACCTTGTAACTCTCGTTCAATTTCATATAAATTAAATTCTGATTGCTCAAAAATTATGAGATTTTTAGGGGACAATTGGCATAATTGCCGACATAATTCAGAGCCAATTGAACCACCGCCACCACTGACCAGTATGGTTTTATTGCTTAAGGAATTAGAAATAAAATCCCAATTCAACGAAATCGGATCCCGACCTAATAAATCATCAATTGACACTTCACGTAATGATTCTATACCGACGTTATCACGCGTAATATCATCAAATTTGGGTAAAATACGGATTGGCAATTGGGTTGTTTCACAGACATCAAAAATATTTTGAATTTGTTTGTTATTAGCTGATGGTAATGCAATAAAAATTGATTGTATGGCATATTTTTGAGTGACACTGACAATATCCGAAATACCGCCAACTACGCGCACACCGTGAATTTCACGATTGCGTTTGTTTTTATCATCATCAATAAATGCTACCGGGTAATGCAGGTTATTGGCATCCTGGCGGATTTCACGAGCCAATATTTCACCAGCTCGACCGGCTCCAATAATTAAAACCCGTTTACCCGAATTGGTATAAATATCGCGATCTCGAATCCAGCGATAGGTAAAACGTGAACCACTCAACAATAGGACTAAAAATATTCCGTATAATATGGGTATAGTTCGTGGAATCGTAGATAAATTTGATACTACGTATAATAGAATAATTGATAAACTAACACCGACACTAACGGCTTTTAATATTCGAACTAAATCAGGCATCGATGCATAACGCCAGACACCACGATATAAACCAAAATACCAATATGAAATTATTTGAGCGGGTAAAATATAAAGTAAGGAATAGACAGCTTGATCGATCATCCCGACTGGAAATAGTCCAAAATTAAAGCGAACCCAATAGGCTAACGCCCACGCAATTGGAATAACCAGAATGTCATGTAAGGCTGCTGTCCATTGATGCTTAATGTACTTCTGAAGTATTAGTTGTAAGTCCTGCAATGAAACTACCCTTACGTAAATGCGATTTTTAATAAATTATTGTTAAATTGTAGATTATAGCAGCCATGTTTGATATCAACAACTTTAAGCTAAATTTATACGTTATTTAACTTAATGTAATTATACACTTAGAGAATAGTCGTTAGATTGAACATGAATACTGGAAAGTAATACCGAGGTTTCTTTCCCTAACAAATTCAACAGTATACTAACCCGGTTTTTAGTTGCGTATTGATTAAAAATACCGGAATAACCCATCATTGGCCCCGATAATATTTCAACAGACTCCCCCTTTACCAATTTTTTCTCAGTAAATTCGTACAAACCATCTAAATTTTCATTTTCTTTTAAAATAGCAATCAATGAATCGGGTACTTTAGCCGGCGTAAAGCCAAAATTAACAATCTTTGATACCCCTATTGTTGAGCGGATTGGTGACCAGTTATCCGTCTCAATACTTAGCTCGATAAATACATAACGGGGGAATAATGGTTCAATAATTGTTTTTGCTTGTGCATTTTTAATACGTGTTTTTCTAAACAATGGAAGATACGTTTGATAGTTTTGTCGTGACAAGTTTTCTGCGGCCGTCGATTCGCCTCGTGGTTTGGTATAAACGAGATACCAGGATTTATTGTCATTGCTGTTAGCTGTATTCATAATATCCTCTAAACTTAAATATTAACTACCGACTCTACCGTATAAATCTTCAAACCGAACAATATCATCTTCACCAAGATAACTGCCCGATTGTACTTCGATCATTTCCAGTGGTATTGATCCCTGATTTTCCAAACGGTGTTTTACTCCTAGTGGAATATAGGTAGATTGGTTTTCGGTTACTAAATATTCTTCATCGCCACGCGTGACTGTTGCAGTGCCTTTAACCACTACCCAATGTTCTGCCCGATGATGATGCAATTGTAATGATAAGGTAGCACCCTTATTAACAGTAATTCGTTTTACCTGAAATCGTAGACCCGAATCAATACTTTCGTAGCATCCCCAGGGGCGGTAAACTTTTTGATGGTTGATTTGTTCATTTCGGTTACTAAATATTCTTCATCGCCACGCGTGACTGTTGCAGTGCCTTTAAC
>JBGMRJ010000076.1:0-7917 GCA_048061315.1 Gammaproteobacteria bacterium | reverse complement strand
TTTCGGTTACTAAATATTCTTCATCGCCACGCGTGACTGTTGCAGTGCCTTTAACCACTACCCAATGTTCTGCCCGATGATGATGCAATTGTAATGATAAGGTAGCACCCTTATTAACAGTAATTCGTTTTACCTGAAATCGTAGACCCGAATCAATACTTTCGTAGCAACCCCAGGGGCGGTAAACTTTTTGATGATTGATTTGTTCATTTCGGTTTTGTTGTTTTAACCAGTTAACAATATTCTTAACGTTTTGCGCGTGATCTTTATGTGCCACTAATACCGCATCTGCAGTTTCAACAATGATAGTGTCTTTAAGACCTAAAGTTGCTATTAACTTGTTACTGCTATGAATAAATGAATTTTTTGTACTTTCTGCAAAAACATCACCCATAATAACATTGCCACTTTCATCTTTAGTACCAACGTCCCACAAAGCGGTCCATGAACCTAAATCAGACCAGCCGGCATCCAGAGTCACAACCACGGCATCAGTTATTTTTTCCATAACTGCATAATCAATTGAATCTGATTCACATTTTAAAAATTGTTCTTCATCGACACGACAAAAATCATTATCGATTTTAGCTGCTTTAAATGCTTCGTCACATTGACTTAAAATAGCAGGGCTGAAGGCTTTTATCTGCTGTAACCAGACACTGGCTTTCATCATGAACATGCCACTATTCCAGACATAATCACCCGATTGCAGGTATTGTTTTGCTGTTTTTAAATCGGGCTTTTCAACAAACTCTGATAACTCATGACCTGAATTGGAAAGATCCTTGCCTACTTTAATATAACCAAAGCCGGTTTCAGGGCTATTTGGTTTAATTCCAAATGTCACTAATTTATTCTTTAATGCAAACTGATAAGCATGCTGTATGGCCGCATGATAAGCCGCAATATTGGTAATTGCGTGATCAGCCGGTAAAACCAACATCACACCATCATTTTGTTCTTTAACAATTGAGAGTGCGGCTAAGGTTAAAGCCGGTGCAGTGTTTCGCCCTTCCGGCTCTAACAGTATTTGATTTTTATTTGAATTTAGTTGCCGTAATTGTTCAGCAACCAAAAAACGGTGTTCTTCGTTGCAGACAATAATCTGGTTTTGAGAAATTTCATTTAAACCATCAAGACGTTTGAAGGTATTTTGAAGCAAGGTATTATCATTAATTAATGATAATAATTGTTTCGGGTAGTGTTGCCGGGATAAAGGCCACAAACGAGTGCCAGAACCACCCGATAACACTACCGGGATAATCTCTTGCGTCTTAGTATTGCTAACCTTGTTATTCAAGAACAAAACCTTTTATACAATTATGATAGCGAATTTTTCGCTTTCTAATTTACTACTTTATTTTTTTTATTATTTAATCGTAAATTTTTATTCTTAAACTAACATCAATCGATTTTAATTCGTAAGGACAATATAAGATTTATTTTGTTCTAGAATTTTAGGCCCGATACCTTTTACTTTGGTAATATCATCAATGGTTCTGAAAGGACCATTCTCAAGCCTAAACTCTACTATACGAGTTGCTTTTTTAAGCCCTACCCCTTTCAAGTTTTCTGCAATGGTTTTTGCATCAGCTGAATTAATATCAACTGGCTCAGCATACACATTTTGAATAAAAATTACGCAGCTTAGTAAAATACCTAATATTATCTTTTTCATTATCTATCCCTCGATTTAATTACTCCATATGTCGATATTATCGTTTATTACTCCGAAAAGCACCTGTTAAATTTAGTATGTACACTCCATAAAACCATGAAAAAAATATGTTATAGTAATGACATCAATCTAAGTAGTCTAAATATTAGCCTAAACTGGAAATAATGCTATCCAGTGCTTTCTCAGGATCAGTCGCTTGTGTCACTGGGCGTCCAATAACAAGATAATGGCTACCCGATTGCATTGCCTGTTTAGGCGTCACAACGCGTTTTTGATCGCCTGTTTCACTTCCTTCAGGCCGGATACCCGGAGTAACCAGGATGAAATCAGATGAAATTTCATTAGCCAATAACGACACCTCTTTTGCTGAGCATACTACGCCATCCAGTTTTGCTGCTGCGGCAAGTTTTGCCAGACGAATCACATTTTGTTCCGCTGTGCCGGTTATCCCTAATTCAGCTAATTCATTATCAGATAGACTGGTTAAAATGGTAACGGCTATTAACAATGGCTTATTTGTGGATTTATCAACCGCTTCACGTGCTGCTTTCATCATGGCACTTCCCCCAAAAGCATGGACATTGAGCATCCAGACACCCAGATCAGCTGCGGCCTTACAGGCTTTTGCAACCGTAGTCGGGATGTCATGAAATTTTAAATCCAGAAACACCTCAAAATTTTTCGCCTGCAGTTTTTCTATGATGGCTGGACCACATAAAGTAAATAATTCTTTTCCAACCTTCACCCGGCATTGTTCCGGGTTGATTTTATCAACAAAGGATAAAGCCTGTTGTTCAGATGCATAATCCAATGCGACGATTACCGGGGATTTAATTTTCAACTCGTATTCCATTATTCATTGTCTGATTTTTTCTGGTTCTTTTTAAAGTGCGCTATTTCATTTCGCAAACGCAATATAATAATTGAACTGGCAAGTAAGCCTAAAACAGCACCGGCTACAATTGCCAATATAATTATTAGCGATAGAGGCAGACTAATACTATTAATGACGTAGTTGAATGGAACATCAACAGAATTGTATATCGTGAAAATTAAGCCTAGAGCCAATACTAAAATAAAAAAGATGAAGTAGAAGATGTTTTTCATGGGTGTAATTTATCATAACCTGGAGAGATGATCTTTATTTTTAACGGCAAAAAAAAACGGCATGATTATTAATCACACCGCTCTCGTAGAATACCACTGAATAACGCTTACTCAGATATACTCACTTTATCCATACTTTCATTAACACGTTCTCGCATTTCCTTACCGGGTTTAAAATGGGGTACGTATTTGGCTTCTAATGATACTGCATCGCCAGTTTTAGGATTACGTCCGGTACGTGGAGGTCGATAATGTAATGAAAAACTGCCAAATCCCCGAATTTCAATCCTTTCGCCATTCGATAATGTTTGCGCCATGTGCTCAAGCATTGTTTTAACAGCCAGTTCTACGTCTTTGTAGGCCAGTTGCATTTGTTTTCTGGAAAGAATTTCAATCAGCTCAGATTTAGTCATTATTATTTTATCTCCGAATTTACTGATAATAGGTATTTGAGGTGCTTATGTAAACAATTAAGTCTAAATAAACACCTCAAGATACAGAATTACTCGTTACTACTATCAATTTGTTCTTTCAATATATCACCTAAAGTTGCGGTTGCCGGACCACTACCTTGCTTGTTGTAGTCATTGATAGTTGCTTTTTCATCATCGTTATCTTTTGCTTTAATTGAAAGTGAGATCGTTCTGGTTTTGCGATCCACTCCGATAAATTTGGCTTCAACTTCATCACCAACACTTAAGCTGGTTCGGGCATCTTCAATACGATCTCGTGATAATTCAGAAGAACGCAGATAACCTTCAACACCTTCAGCTAATTCAATTACAGCGCCTTTCGCATCGATTTCTGTAACCTTACCTGTAACAATAGACCCTTTTTGGTGTTCAGCAACATAATTTCCGAAAGGATCTTTCTCTAATTGCTTAATTCCTAAGGAAATACGCTCACGTTCCGGGTCAACCGATAATACCATGGCTTCAATTTCATCACCTTTGTGATAATTTCGAACGGCTTCTTCACCCGGCATATTCCAGGAAATATCCGATAAGTGAACCAGACCATCAATTCCACCATCTAAGCCAATGAATATACCGAAATCAGTAATGGATTTAATCGTGCCGGTAACTTGGTCACTCTTATTGTTTGAGCTTGCAAAACTATCCCATGGATTATCTTTGCATTGCTTCATGCCTAATGAAATACGACGACGTTCTTCATCGATATCAAGCACAACAACTTCAACTTCTGCACTCAGGCTAACAACTTTGCTTGGATGAATATTTTTATTAGTCCAATCCATTTCGGATACATGGACAAGACCTTCAACGCCTTCTTCAATTTCAACAAAACAACCGTAATCTGCAATGTTAGTAACTTTACCGACTAAACGGGTAGCTTCAGGATAGCGACGTGCAATTGCAATCCACGGATCATCACCCATTTGTTTCAAGCCTAATGATACACGGACTTTTTCACGATCAAACTTAAGCACTTTAACATCGATTTCTTCACCGACATTCACAATTTCACTTGGGTGTTTAACGCGTTTCCAGGCCATATCGGTAATGTGTAATAAACCGTCTACGCCACCTAAATCAACAAAGGCACCGTAATCTGTTAAGTTTTTAATGATACCCTTAACAATTGCGCCTTCTTTCATGCTTGCTAACAACTCATCACGCTCAACACTGCTTTCAGATTCAACAACAGCACGACGCGAAACAACAACATTATTGCGACGGCGATCAAGCTTAATCACTTTAAATTCTAACTCTTTACCTTCCAGGTAAGCAGTATCACGTACAGGACGAACATCGACTAAAGAACCTGGTAAGAAAGCACGGATGTCTTGTAAGTCGACAGTAAAACCACCTTTAACTTTATCAATAATAGTCCCGACAACGGTTTCAGCAGCTTCTTGAGCAGCTTCAAGTCGAGTCCAGGATTCAGCACGGCGTGCTTTTTCTCTTGATAAACGTGTTTCGCCAAAGCCATCTTCTAATGACTCAAGTGCAACTTCAACCTGATCACCGATGTGAACGTCGACTTCGCCTTTATCATTAATAAATTGCTCTTTAGGAATAACACCTTCAGATTTTAAATTAGCATTAACCACAACAAAATCATCTCCAACAGTAATTACTGTTCCTGTGATGATCGCGCCGGGTAACATTGGGGTTTTAGTGATACTTTCTTCGAATAGTTCAGCAAAACTTTCGCTCATTTTCGCTTATTTCCTGTAGTGACAAGTCAATCCATGACTTCATTTTACTGCATGGTACTTGCAGAGTTAGTTAATCAATATGAATCTACTAATTTGTTATTACGTAGTTTCACGCTAAATTTTTAGCACAATAATTGCAATTTTTTACAACACAATGCCGTTACTTCCTGAACAACCTGTTCAATATCCCGTGATGAAGTATCAATAATAATAGCATCATCTGCCGGCTTTAAAGGAGATATCACTCGTTGACTATCTCGCTTGTCTCGTTCAGATATCTCTTCGAGAAGGGACGCGAGATTAACATCATTTCCCTTGTCTTTCAACTGTTTATAACGTCTTTCGGCGCGTATTTCAGCACTGGCGATAAGGTAAATTTTTAAATCTGCATCTGGAAATACCACGGTTCCGAGATCCCGACCATCAGCTACTAACCCCGGTAATACTGCAAAATCCCGCTGTCGTTGCAACAGGATTTCCCTGACTTCAGGTATTACTGCGACTTTCGATGCTAAATTACCGCATTTCTCAGTTCGAATTTCATTGGAAATGTTCTTTCCTTCGAGAATAACGTCCACTAAATCACTGTCTTCACCCAATGGAAATGAAATATCAATGGTGCTGGCGTAATGACATAAGCCTTTAGTATCGGAATTATCGATATTGTGTTTCATCGCACCCAGTGCTAGCACTCGATATATCGCACCACTATCAAGCAACGGCCAAGCCAATAACTTCGCTATTTTGACACAAACCGTACCCTTACCGGCACCACTTGGACCATCAATGGTAATAACAGGAACTGACATATTGACTCCAGGTTAGTTTTTTTAATTTTTATCACAGGCAAGTCTTAACCCTGCATTTTGAGATAGCTCAACAAAATCAGGAAAAGAAGTCGCGACATTAGCGCAATCATCAATAATAATATCTTCAGATGCCATCAGACCAGCGATGCTAAACGCCATCGCGATACGATGATCGCCTGCACTATTAACAATACCACCCCCCATCTTGCCACCTTGAATAATGATGCCATCTTCTGTTGGATTTGCATTAATACCTAAAATGTCGAGGCCATCTGCCATCACCTGAATTCGATCACTTTCTTTAACGCGTAATTCTTTGGCACCGGTTAATCGGGTTTCGCCTGAAGCACAAGCAGCAGCAATAAAAATAGCGGGGAATTCATCTATAGCCAATGGCACTTGATCTTCCGGGATGACGATTCCTTTGAGTTCACTGGATTGAACACGAATATCGGCAACCGGCTCACCGCCTACTTCGGTTTCACTTAAAATTGAAATATTGGCCCCCATCAATTTTAAAATATTAATCACTCCAATACGGGTTGGGTTAATGCCGACGTGTTTTAAAGTGATGTCCGAATCTTTTGCAATGCTGGCAGCAACCATAAAAAATGCGGCCGAAGAGATATCACCCGGAACAGAGATATTAGTGGCAGTAAGTGTGCCACCGCCTTCGATACACACTTTATTATCTTTTCGTTCCACTTTATAACCAAAGCCCTGCAACATTCGTTCAGTGTGATCGCGTGTCGGTGCCGGTTCAGTGATACAGGTTGTTCCCGTTGAATATAAACCTGCCAGTAATAAACATGATTTTACCTGAGCACTTGCGATGGGCATATCATAATCAAAATTATGCAAGCTTTGATTGCCTGTAATCACTATTGGTGGTGTGCCGTCATTTTCGGTTTTAATGACCGCGCCCATTTCAGCTAACGGTTTAGTAACGCGCAACATTGGACGAGTCGATAGTGATTTATCGCCTGTTAGTACCGTATCGAATTTTTGCGCAGCCATTAAGCCGGCCATTAAGCGCATTGATGTTCCTGAATTACCGAGATCCAATTCTGAATCCGGAGCTTTTAAACCATTTAGACCAACACCAGTGATAGTTACTTTACCGAATTCTGGGCCCGTTATTCTAACCCCTAATGATCTAAACGCATTTAATGTTGCAAGATTATCGTCACCCGAGAGAAATCCGGTAATTTCAGTAACCCCATTTGCTAAAGAACCAAACATAATACTACGGTGTGATATCGATTTATCACCAGGTACTTGCAAATTACCCTGTAATTTACCACCCGGTTTTACCGAAAATTGAACATTGTTATTAGACATAGTGCTACTCAAATATTTTTAATCCGTTATTAGTAAGCTACTGGAAAAACTTTTTTAACCGAATCACGAATTTTTTTAGCCCGGCTAAATTGTTTTTTTAATTCAATCGCATCTTGTGAATTAATTGCCTGTTTTAGATCAGCAAGATCGTTTGTAAACTTATCCAGCACATCAATTAATGCATCTTTATTGGCAATACAAATATCGCTCCACATCTGCGGATTACTCGACGCGATACGGGTGAAATCATCAAATCCACCTGCTGCGAATTTGAATATATCATTTTTATCATCCATCGCTGATAGCGTATTGACCAATGAAAACGCCAGTACATGTGGTAAATGACTAGTAGCGGCTAAAATAGTGTCATGATGTTCTACAGAAGTTACTACAACTTCTGCACCGCAAGCCATCCATAGTGATTTAATTTTCTCAACCGCTTTTAAATCACTATGAAGTTGCGGTGTTATAATAACGCGTCGGCCATTAAACAGCTTAATAAAAGATGCTATGACACCACTTTTTTCATTACCGGCAATTGGATGAGCAGGAATAAACCGAGATGGTAATTCTCCAAAAACAGCTGTAGCGGCTTCAAGCACATTGCCTTTGGTACTGCCGACATCCGTTATCACTGCATTTTCCGGTATCGAATCTTTAATTTCTTCTAACACCGACTTAATAGCGCCAACCGGAGTTGCGATCACAATCAAGTCCGCCTTTTTGACCGCACTCTTAAAGTCCAAATCAAATTCATCGATCACTCCCAAGTCCAGCGCTTTTTCAAGATGCGATTGACT
>JBGMRJ010000075.1:12341-13925 GCA_048061315.1 Gammaproteobacteria bacterium | reverse complement strand
CGCCGTGAATTCTATGAAAAACCAACTTCTGTTCGTAAACGCAAAATGGCAGCAGCAGTTAAGCGTCACCAGAAGAAGGTGAATCGCGAACGCATCCACCGTAAACGTTTATACTAAATTTAGTATAACGCGGTCTTCAATGAGCTTGAAACTTCAAATTACTGATGACGTAAAGCACGCAATGCGTGCCAAAGATAAGCAGAAACTGTCTATTTTACGTCTAATCACTGCCGCGATTAAACAAATTGAAGTTGATGAGCGTATTGAGCTTGATGATACCCAAGTCATCACAGTGCTTGAAAAAATGCTCAAGCAACGCAAAGATTCCATTAGTCAGTTTGAAAAAGCAGGTCGAGATGACCTTAAAGAAATTGAGGTTTATGAAGTTTCTATCATTCAAACCTACATGCCCGAGCAATTAAGTGAAGCTGAAATTAGCAGCATGATTGAACAAGCCATATCCGATACAGGTGCTAACAGTATGAAAGATATGGGGAAAGTAATGGGCCAGCTTAAAGCCAAGTTGAGTGGCCGAGCCGATATGGGCAAAGTCAGTCAAATTATAAAGTCAAAGTTAAACAACTAAAACTCAAATATGTGACGCCGTTACATATTTCACCACGTTATCTAAGTCATTCATTTTGAATCGTTTTTATCGCTATTCGATTTGTCATTGAACTTTTTTTACTCTATCCTACATGCCTAGATATAGGTATAATATTTTTGAAGATGCCCCCAACTTCTTAATAATTTGAATCTTGTTTTACAGCAAAACACAAAAAGGAAGTTGTCATGTTTATCCGGGCCATCTCACTAAAATCATTATTTAACCGTAATTTCAATAGCAATATTGCGAATAAATCCATACTCAAATTCGCAGGTAAATACATGCTTTAATCAAAAAACGTTCGCATGAACGGGAATTAAACACTAAATGACATTTTTGAATCACTATTCAAGATTAGCGAAGATAAAAGCGCAACGTGCTATCACGTTGATCGAGCTGCTTGTCATTATTGCCATTTTAGGTGTACTCAGCACCTTGGCGAGTTCCTGGTATTCTGGTTACATTGAAACGGCTCGAATCAACTCCGCCATTACGCAAATATCCGCACTTTCATTACTGATTGACGATTACACCTTAGAAAATGGCCAACCGCCAGAATCTCTCGCAGATATCAGTAATAGTAATCTGATTGATCCCTGGGGTAATCCCTATGAATATCTAAAACTGAATTTGGATACCAACGATTATGCCAAAAACAAAGTTTGGATGATGGGTGGTGGCTTCATGAGTTTTAGTATGGTCAGTTTAAACATTCTTAGCAGTAGTGGTAAAAGTGAAGGCGATAGAGAAAGCGACAAGAATGACCGAGAAAGTGACAGGGAGAGTGATAAAAACGATCGGGAAAATGATCGTGAGAATGATAAAAACGACCGGCAGCGTGATAAAGAAAATAAAAAAGATAGCGGTGATAATACTGGGGATGGAAATGCCGGGGGTGGTAACGCTGGTGACGGAAACGCCGGGGGTGGTAACGCTGGTGACGGAAATGCCGGGGGTGATAACGCTGGTGACGGAAA
>JBGMRJ010000075.1:4470-12241 GCA_048061315.1 Gammaproteobacteria bacterium | reverse complement strand
GGTGGCGAAAATGCCGGGAGTGGTAACACTGGCGACAGTGATACTGGCGGCAATAACGATTCTGGAAACAATGGCAATTCAAATGCAGGGAAAGCGCGAAAAGATCTGAGTATGGTGCCACTAAATACCGATTACGATCTTTATAGTAGGGGTAAAGATGGTGCTAGCACTCCACCTTTATCAGCACCGGTAAGTCAAGATGACGTTCTTCGTGCAAATAATGGCGGGTTTATTGGTTTGGCTTCCAAATTTTAATTAGAGTTTATACATTTGGTTATTAATTTAAATTTTCTTAGTAGCAAAGTCGCTAAACGGGTCACTGTACAATTTTTATTGTCAGCCCTGATTCCTATTGGCGCAACCGCTATTCTATCATTCACCTACGTCTCTGATTTACTGGTGGACAATAGCCAAAGTCAACTTCGACAAGCTAGTAAATATTATGGATTCTCGTTGTTAGACAGAATTTTATTAGTTGAAAAAAAATTGCAAAAAATTTCTATTAGCTTGCAATCCGGTTATGTCAAAGCAGACTATTATCAAAAACATTTTAACAATGAATTAAATAAACTTGCCTATATCAATGATGCTGGTGAAGCACAGATGTTATTTGGTGATAATTTAATTATTCCGAAAAATCTACCGATAACTAAATCAAAACATAACACAAAATTATTTTTTAAACGCAATAATAACAACCGCACATCATTGTACATTTCAATGAAATTAAGCAAATTACAACTTAATGGCATCAGCTTAATTGCCGAAGTCAACCCTGATTATCTGTGGGGAAAAAATAATACCTTACCCTATTCAACTAATGTCTGTGTTCTTAACAATACGCAAGAAGCGATCTATTGTTCACACCATAAAACGAATTCGATGTTAGTATCCCTAAAAAAATTAGACTCGGAAAAAATTCCACAGTACTTTGATTGGGAAAACAATAATGATAACTATCTTGCTGCAAGCTGGGGATTGTTTTTAGAATCACGTTTTGACTCTGAAAATTGGACTATAATAGCAAGTCAGGAAGAAAGACTGGCATTACTACCCATTAAAACATTTAGTAATATTTTCCCGTCAATTATTCTTTTATCATTATTAATAACGATTTTTCTGAGTATCTCACAAATTCGTCGTAATCTCGTGCCACTTGAAAAACTGATCGCTGGTATTCGAAGTGTCTCAAATAATGACTTTAGTAAAAAAGTTATAGTAGAAAGTGATGATGAATTTCAGGAACTGGCAGATTCATTTAATACTATGACAATGAAACTAAGAAAACAGTTTAATGCTTTAACAACCTTGTCTGATATTGATCATCTTATTTTATCAAACCCTGATATTGAACATGTAATTACAACCATTTTAAAACGCTTACATAAAATTGTGACGACAGACTTCGTCAGCATTACTATTATTGAATCAAAAAGCAGAAAAACTGCTAAAAGTTATTTATACAATGATTCAAAATCAACAAACAATTATCCTGACATTGATAAGACCTATTTCACAAAAAACAACTTGAATTTATTATTATCAAACCAATATTACAAATGTATGGATGTTGCGAATACTAAAATAAAATTCCTTGAGCATTTATCAAATCGTGGCGCTACCTATGTGTGTGCTTTCCCCGTTGTGCTGGAAAATAAAATTAAAGCCGTTATTAACCTGGGTTTTGAACAATACTGTGATTTAAAACAGGATGATCAAAAACAAATACGCGATATTGCCGACCGATTGGCTGTCGCACTAGCAACAACAGAGCGTGATATTAAATTGTATCAACAGGCGCATTTTGATGCCTTAACAAAATTACCCAATAGAGAATTATTTGCAGATCGATTAAATCAGGAAATCATTCATGCCCATAGGGAAGAACATAAAGTAGCATTACTATTTATCGATCTTGATCGGTTTAAACAGGTAAACGATACCTTAGGACATTCTATCGGAGATAAATTATTACAACATACAGCTGCTCGATTAAATACCTGTGTGCGTGATACCGACACGGTAGCACGATTAGGTGGTGATGAATTCACATTAATCATATCGAATATAAAAGGGCCTCAAGATGCCAGCTTAATTGCTGAAAATGCTATTAAACAATTAGCTGAACCATTAACCATCAATGGTCATGAATTGTTTATCAATTCCAGTATCGGAATTTCTATTTACCCCGATGATGGCGGTTCAGTCGAAGAGTTATTACGCAACGCTGATGCCGCAATGTACCGTGCTAAAGAACAAGGTCGTGGTCGTTATCAATTTTTTGAAGAAAGAATGAATGCCGAAGATCTGGAACGTACCAGTATTGAACGCGATCTGCGATTTGCAATTGAACGCAATGAATTCTCATTATGTTACCAACCGCAAATAGAACTTTCATCCGGCAATATTATTGGTGCTGAAGCACTCTTACGCTGGAGTCATCCTGAACGAGGTAGTGTATCACCTGAGATATTCATCCCCATTGCTGAAGACAATGGTTTAATTGAAATTATTGGTGAATGGGTATTGCGAACCGCATGCACACAATTTACTGAATGGAAAACTAACAATATTCATTTAAAAAGAATTGCAGTCAATGTCTCAAGTCGTCAATTTCTACAAAATGACTTCGTGGCTGTTGTTAATAAAATTTTAGTCGAAACAGACATGTCAGCAAAAAATCTGGAAATTGAAATTACCGAATCCCTGTTAATGGAAGACCGAATTGACACAATCACTATATTAAATAAACTCAGTGCCATGGGAATTTCTTTATCGATCGACGATTTTGGAACGGGTTATTCTTCACTGAGTTACTTAAAACGTTTGCCGGTAGATGCCTTAAAAATTGACCGGTCATTTATGGAAGGAATTCCAAACGATGATGATGCCATTGCGATATCCGCATCAATTATAGCCCTGGCTCATACACTCCATAAAAAAGTGATTGCTGAAGGTGTTGAAACGGTTGAACAACTGGCATTATTACGTAACAAAAATTGCGATATCGGACAGGGGTATTTCTTCAATAAACCCTTGAAAGCTCAGGAATTTGAAGCTTATCTATCTGAAAAATCTACATTTTTAAAAGTTATTAGCTGAACTATACAATTCTTTAAGGTGTTTCATTTCTAAACCGCTTTAAGATTCGTAACATTCTGATACATAAAACTCGAAAGCGAAATTCAGATCTCACATACAGAGCAGTAAAAATGCGATAATATTGTGTATATTTGGAACTAATTCAATATTGAATTGCTCTAAATAGACCCAATATTAATTGATTAGAAATGAGTGATAGCGGCTAAACCTGCTAGTTCATGGATGAAACATAGTGATTTAAATTAATGATACGCAAAAAACCTTCTCAAAAAATTCTGGTAGCTGCCATTCTGATTGGTGGTGTATTTATTGCGGGTGTTTCATTCGCCTTTCGTCCAAAAGTAGAAAAATTACCCATTACTCATATTATACCTAGCGTGCAGATTCTAACGGCGAATGCGAAAACAGTTCGCATACCGGTTGTGAGTCGTGGCACGGTCATTCCCCGAACCTCAGTAACCTTATCAACCCAGGTAATTGGTGAAATAATCAAGGTATCGAATAATTTTGTAAACGGGGGATTTTTTAATAAAGGTGATATTTTAGTTGAAACTAATCCCCTGGAATACCAACTGGCCATTCACACAGCCGAAGCAAAAGTTGCAAGTGCATTACAACAACTGGCACGCTCAAATGCCAATGCCAGTCATGCCATTAATAACTTAAAAGCAATGGGCGCTAAAAAACTCAAACAAGCTTCCGCGTATGCACGCCATGAACCACAACTGGCAGAAGCCAATGCAAATTTAAAAGCCGCGCAAGCCAGTTTAAAAATTGCAAAATTAAACTTAAATCATACCCGAATAAAAGCACCGTTTGATGGCCGAATAACAAAAAAACATGTCGACCTTGGTGATTACTTGTCAACAGGCGGATCGGTTGCCGATATTTATGCCGTTGATTTTGCCGAAGTACGATTACCGTTATCCGACAGACAATTGGCCTTACTGGATCAATCCTGGTTATACCAAAACAAGGGTACACCAACTGAAGGCACTGTTGTCAATCTTGATGTTGAGTTTTTGGGGCAGCATTTTAATTGGCAGGCAAATATTGTTCGTAGTGAGGGAATGGTTGATCAACGTGATCGTCTGGTTTATCTGGTTGCCCAGGTTAAAAATCCCTATCAACAAAATCCAGAGCAACCTGAACGTCCCCCTTTAGCATTTGGTTTATATGTTGATGCCATTATAGAAGGCAAAGCCTTTAATGAAATTATTGAAATACCACGAGCAGCATTACGCAATAACCAGCAGGTCTGGTTGGCAGCTAGTGACAACACACTTGAATTAAAACAGGTTATTGTGCTGCATAAAGGCTTGCGCAAAGTTTATATCAGTTCCGGATTGCAATCCGGTGATCGTGTCATTACATCTCCTCTGGATATCGTCACACAGGGTATGAAGGTAAAGGTACTCACGCAAAAAATTGAATCGAATATTAAAAATAATTCAATTGAAATAAAACAGCCGATTAAATCAAATAAGCAAAGTAGCCATAACGGATGAACAATTTAGTTGCCTGGTTTGCGAAAAATCGTGTTGCAGCAAACCTGTTTATGGTTTCGATATTAATATTGGGCGCTTTATCGATTCCTCAAACACGAAAAGAATTAATTCCAAATATTTCACTTGATAGAATTAATATTAATGTTCCCTATCCCGGTTCAACTCCTACCGAAGTAGAATCATCCGTTGTTATCAAAATTGAAGAAAAATTATTTGATCTTGAAGGTATTCGATCAATGACGTCTACTGCCAGTGAGTCTGGTGCCAATGTGATAATTGAGATTGAAAGTCATTACAGTACTCGTGATATTCTCGATAAAATTAATTCCAGAATCGGCACTATTGATACTTTCCCGGTGAATACCCGTAAACCCATTATAAAAGAAATCAGCATTCGTACTCGTGTGGCTGAAGTCATTATATCCGGTGACTCTGATGAACTCACTTTAAAACATTATGCCGAAAAGATAAAAGATGATTTAACGGCATTACCCTCAATTACTCAAGTGGAGTTATCGAGTATACGCCCCTATGAAATAACAATTGAATTATCAGATCGTAATTTAAAGCGCTATGGATTGAGCTTTGATGAAGTGACTCGCGCCGTTAAAAACTCATCTCTCAATTTACCCGCGGGGATACTCAAAACAAAATCCGGAGATGTTTTATTACGCACTGAATCACAAGCCTATCAAGGTGATCAGTTTGAAAAAATTGTGGTCCGCGCAGGGAAAGATGGTAGCCGAATTCTGTTGGGCGATATTGCCGATGTTGTTGATGGTTTTGCAGAACAGGATCTTTATGCTTTTTTTAATGGCAAACCCAGTGTGGCATTAACGGTTTTCAGGGTTGGTAATCAGAGCGTCCTTGAAATTGCCAAAAATATTCGAAATTACATAGAAGAAAGTAATTTACCAACCGGAATGGAAATGAGTATCTGGCAGGACCGATCTGAATATTTCCGTAGTCGCTTATCGTTATTAATGCGTAATGCTGTTACAGGCTTACTATTAGTCTTTGGTATTCTGGTTTTATTCCTGCGAGTTCGTCTGGCATTATGGGTAACACTGGGAATTCCAATTTCATTTATGGGGGCATTATGGTTGTTACCGAATCTTGGTGGCTCCATCAATATGATATCAATGTTTGCCTTTATTCTTGTGCTCGGGATTGTGGTTGATGATGCCATTATAATAGGTGAAAGTATCTATGCCGAACACGGCAAAGGACATTATGGCCTGGATGGTGCAATCCGTGGTGTAAAAAAAGTGTCAACCCCGGTCATCTTTGCAGTATTAACTAGCATAGTTGCATTTGCCCCGATGCTTTTTTTACCCGGGCCAGAAGGCCGCTTATGGAGCGTTATTCCCATTGTTGTTATTGCAACGTTATTTTTTTCGTTAATTGAAAGCATTTTTATATTACCCGCACATTTATCAACAATTAAGAGTCCGGTTGATAACAAACATAATAAACTATCAAGTATTTTACATAGTTTCACTGAATGGCTGGAACGATTCATTGAAACGCGTTATCGCCCCTTTATCGATTTCGCCATTAAATGGCGCTATGCCACTTCGGCTATTTTTGTCTCATTGTTTTTAGTTTTTATCAGTCTCGTTGCAGCTGGCTGGCTATCAATGGTCTTTTTTCCAAAAGTCGAAGGTGACTTTGCCTATGCCTCGGTTCGCTTTGCACAAGGCTCATCACTAGAAAAAATAGAACACGCCGTACAATTAATTGGTGATAACGCACTTGAATTAAAAGCCGAACTGCAACGCGAGACTGGTGAAGACGAAATCACCAGCATCAAAACCGTGGTTGGTTCTCACCCCAGTAGCTCACGCAGTCGTGGTTCGCACCTCGGCGAAGTGTCAATGGAACTCGGTCGTGCCGAGATAAGAACTTACTCAGCTGAGGAAATTATGCAACGCTGGCGCAGCCGTGTTGGCGAGATTCCCGGTGTTGTAGAATTAAAGTATGAATCATCACTTCGAAATCATGGCCCGGGCATTAACCTGGAATTATCCGGTAATAATCTCGAACAATTGCAAAAGGTCAGTACCGAATTAAAAGTCGCATTAAGACATTATGCAGGGCTATATGGTATTCACGATAGTTTTGATTCGGGTAAAAGAGAAATTGTTTTAACCTTAAAACCAAAAGCACTTAATTTAGCAATTAATACTCGCGATTTGGCGCGTCAGGTTCGACAAGCATTTTACGGTGAAGAAATTCAACGGATTCAACGTGGCAGGGATGATGTAAAAGTATTTGTCCGTTACCCAAAAACAGCGAGAAAATCACTGTATTCACTAGAAAATATGCACATACGCTTATCAGATGATTCTCTGGTACCATTGGTGGATATCGCCGATTTATCTTACACCACCAGTCCTTCAGTGATAAACCGGATTGATCGAAAACGTATTATTACCGTTAGTGCTTTTCTCGATGAAAGTATCACATCATCGAGTAAAGTCATGGCTGATTTAGAACCGCAATTTTTAAATTCTTTAAAACAGGATTACCCGAGTGTGCAATGGTCACTTTCCGGTCGTCAAAAATCAAAAAATGAATTAATAGATAGCATGGTAAACGGATTTATAATTGCCTTAATTGGTATTTATATTCTGATGGCTATTCCATTTCAGTCCTACACCCAACCACTAATGGTTATGTCCGCGATTCCATTCGGACTCATTGGTGCACTTATCGGTCATATAGTATTAGGTCTCGAAATAAGTTTATTATCGCTTTGTGGCATGATTGCGGTCGCAGGTGTGGTGGTCAATGATAATCTGGTTCTGGTAGATTACATCAACCGGTTACGCAAAAAAGGTATCAAATTAAGTGATGCTATTCGAGATGCCGGTGCAGAACGCTTTCGCCCAATTATTCTCACCTCGTTAACAACTTTTGCTGGTTTAACACCGTTGATGCTGGAACAGAGTGTACAGGCACAGTTTCTAATCCCAATGGCAGTATCCCTCGCATTTGGTGTAATGTTCGCTACAATGGTAACGCTAATTTTAATTCCGGTTAGTTATCATATACTGGATGATTTTCATAATGCCTTCACTCACAAAGTAAAAAAACTAAGCTTAAAACACGTTTTAAATTATCTAAAATACCAGAGCTGAGCTTATATTGACTTGATA
>JBGMRJ010000075.1:1282-4370 GCA_048061315.1 Gammaproteobacteria bacterium | reverse complement strand
CAATTGATGCTTCAAAATAATAAATCGAGCACTGAAATTATAAATAGTATATTAAGTTATAACGTTGATATAGGACTATGCCACAATGCAATCAGAAATAATAACATTAAGAAAAAATTGTTGATTAAAGGGTTAAAAGTTTTACCTGAAGATGGCAATGTAACAATTTATAAATTTCAGAAAAAAGGTTACACCTACATTAAAATGTAGCGCTGTTATACAGGACAAGCCAATGTCTCAAGCAATTTTATGGTATTTCGCTGACCCAATGTGTTCATGGTGTTGGGGATTTTCACCGGTAATTACTCAGATTAAAAATGACTATCATGACGAGATGCAGATCGCGTTAAATCTTGGCGGTTTACGACCCGGTACTACACAAACTATATCCGATAACGATCGAAAAGAAATACTGCATCATTGGCACGAAGTTCATAAATTATCAGGGCAAGAATTTAATTTTGATAACCCGATGCCAGAGGGTTTTATTTATGATACTGAACCCGCGAGCCGTGCACTGGTTGCTTTTGGAAAATTGAACACCGATAACACGCTGGCATTATTTCATGACATTCAACAGGCTTTTTACGTTAATCAACTCGATGTAACACAACAAAAAGTATTGCTCGATTTAGTTTTAAAATATAAAATAAATGAGTCGGATTTTCTAGAGCAATTTCTATCCACCGAAACCAAACAACAAACGCAACAACATTTCAAAAATTCCCGACAAGCCGGCGTGCTTGGATTCCCAACCCTGGTTTTTCAGCATGAAAAGCAACATCACTTTTTATCTCGTGGTTATGCCAATTATACAAAGATAAAACAACAACTTGATACCTTACTAAAATAAATATTATAAATTATATTTATTACTTTACTAAGGAAATCTTTTGAACAAAAAAGACTAAATTAAGCTTTTTTTAAGTTTAAGTTATCAATTTGTGCATTTATGAAAATTAAATGTGGTTAAACATTTTCTGCCTGCTATTAATTTTTAATATCAATAATAAATACAAAAAAATTAATTGGAGTGCATTCTGGTGATCAAAATACTGAAGTATAAAAAATTTACTGGTTTAATGTTAGGTTTGGTTGCCGTCAATATTTCCCTGCCCTCATTCGCCGCAAACTATTCTTATAATATCGTCAATACCCCGGTTGGGTTTGATAGTACAGCTCAAGCGATTAATAACTATAATAATATTGTTGGTACTCATCAATCAACAACGAAAACAAAATCCAGCTGGCTTTATCAAAATGGTCGCTATAGCACATTACCATCTGCAGGGACTTGTTTCACTACCGTTAATGGTATCACAACAACCAAAACCATTAATATTACGCCACTTGGAATGAATGATTCCAATACTATTGTTGGTCAAAAAAATACCTGTGGGAAAGTAACCGGGTTTAAATTAACGAATGGTATTTATCAGGAAATTAAATGGTACAGTCCCGGCATCACCCGAATCAACGACATAAATAATAATGGCATTATGGTAGGTGGTTATAATTTCAATACGCAATCACCGATTAATTTTATTTACAATGGGCTTTATTTTACCAAACTGCAACATCGCGCAACTGCCATAAACGAGAAAAGCTATATCGTTGGAAGTGACTCTATATATGACTCGAGTGCCTATCAGTCAACTAAAATTACTAAACCTGGAGCGCAATGGATTGAATTAACGGGGATTAACAATACCGGGCAAATAGTCGGTATTCAATTCAACAATAATGGTCTTACCAGAAAAAGTTTTGTTTATGATAAATCCGGATTTAGCAGTATCGACTATCCAGGATCTAATTGGACTATTGCAACAGGTATTAATGATCAGGGTGTTATCACCGGATGGGTCAGTCTTCCACAAAACTTTGATGCAAACGGACTCTATATTGGCGGTAATTTTAGTTTTACAGCAACACCCAATATTGCTACCGATCCAAACGGTGTATTACCATTACCGGTTGATGCTATTTCACCGCAAGTTAATTTCGACCCAGCGATTGATGTTGAATTTGCAGCACAGGAAATCGGGGCAACGTTAACGGGCGATTTTAATAGTGATGGCAGTGATGATTTGATCATTGCTCATACGGTATCACAGCAAGTAACAATTTATTTTGGCGAATCGACTAATAATGCCTTATTTAACGACTCTAAAGAAATCGGAAAATCGAGATTTTTTGGTATTGGTTATGTATCATCATTTGCAAAAGCTGATTTTGACGAAGACGATTTAACCGATTTAGTGATCGGCAGTCAACAATGTAATAATGACAACAGGATGTTTATGGTTGCCAAAAGCTTGGGAACCGGTAGTTTTGTCACAGGTGCCTGTCTTATGATAGAACCCCATAATGGTTATCATGATAGTTTCGTTTCCAGCATCGCTGTAGCAGATTTCAACGAAGACAAGCATCAGGATATTGTCATATCTCGAAACGGGAACTATGGTGCAAAACAAGTATTAATATATTTTGGAAATGGCGACATGACATTCTCAGCAGCAACAACAGTGTATGATGCTGCAACTTCTAGTCAACTTCCCTACAATATTTTGGCAGATGATATCAATAAAGACGGACACATCGATTTATTAGTAGAACTTGCAAAATACACAGCAAAAGCAGTAACCATGATATTCCTGGGTGATGGCACAGGTTTATTTCCGACATCTCAAACATTTAAGAAACCATGGCCAGTGCAATATCCTGATATGAATAATGATAGTTATCCGGATAATCTGGTTTCAATCGATAATAAGACATTAATTTATTTTGGAAATATTAGCGGTGATTTCAATTATAAACCTCAAATACATGCCTTTCCTTCTTCGAGCCCTGATCGTGAGTTAAGAAAAATATCTGGCGATTTTAATGGTGATGGCCAAAGTGACATTTTAGTGGCTAATCGAAATTGGGGTGAAAATGTTTTAGGCAAAGTTTATTTTCAAACAACTAAACTATCAACAGCAACTGTGCCGGGCACAACCACAAAACCTGATCCAGTCGTAACTCAGCCAACGCCAACAGGAGACCAAATTGATTTTAAAGGCATAATAACAAGCGTTAATACTGG
>JBGMRJ010000075.1:0-1182 GCA_048061315.1 Gammaproteobacteria bacterium | reverse complement strand
CCTGTTTTTAACCAGATTAAACTCAACACGACAATTATCAGAAATGGTATTGCACCATAATTTACTGCCTGCCAACCAAACTGATACTGCAATGCCCCTGCTGATAGCGATGCGACTGTCATGGTGCTAAAGATTATGAAATCATTTACTGCCTGAGTTTTACCTTTTTCAGATAAAGAATAAGTTTCAGTTAATAATGTGGTTGCACCGATGAACATGAAATTCCAACCGACTCCTAAAAATATTAACGCAAGCCAAAAGTGTGTTGCTGACGTTCCTGATAAATTCACCACAATACATGCAAGACCCAATATTGCTCCGATAAACATTATACGTACCAATCCATACCGGTTTATCAAATAGCCGGTGAAAAATGATGGCACATACATACCCAAGACATGCCACTGAATGGTGAAGGACACATGAGAAAAATCATGCTGGTGATGTTGCATCGCTAATGGTGTCGCTGTCATAATAAACGTCATCACGCCATAACCAAACATGCCAACAATTACCGCAACAATAAATTTTTTCTGTTTTATTATTTCACTGAAAGGCCGTGCAGTATTCTTATGATGCGTATCCTCATGATGAAAATTTGATTCCTCTGGTAATTTTAAAAATACCAATGTAAGAAATATAAGACAATACACAACGATTAAGGCTGCATAACTTGCTGCAAACGGCACACCGTCAAAACTGTTACGTGTTACTGTGGCCAGGTTTGGACCAACAATTGCTGCAATCACACCACCGGCTAACACATAGGATATTGCTTTACTTTTCATACTGGTCGGAACAGCATCAGCAGCAGTGAAACGAAAATAATTACCAAAACCATTGAACATGCCAATTAAAAACATGCTCGTAACGAATAACCAGAAATTTTCATTCAATATTGCAAACACGGCCAGTGAACTGCCACTAATTCCAAAAATCGTGGCAAATAAAAACCCCTGTTTTCGACCAATCCGCTCCATTAACAGCGAGGCTGGTATGCTGGTGCACATCACAGCAATAAATATAATAGCCACGGGTAAGGTTGCAAATTTTTGATCAGGTGCAATAGCTGAACCAACCAGAGCTGCAGTTGCCAGGATTAACGTCATGCTACTCATCATCAGAGCCTGACTGGTAGCTAAAACTGAAATATTTCGAATAAAAGAATTCATGCTTATCACA
>JBGMRJ010000074.1:5062-14420 GCA_048061315.1 Gammaproteobacteria bacterium | reverse complement strand
CCTGTTTGCCCGGGTGGCGAAATTGGTAGACGCACAAGACTTAAAATCTTGCGGTAGCAATACCGTGCCGGTTCGATTCCGGCCCCGGGCACCATTTTTATTCACAGATTTTATCTGTGTTTACCCTTTCAAACACATAAGGCTTATCAATGCTATTGCGCCTGTTTGCAAGCTGATAAAATCGTAAATCAACATTAAGATCATAATTGTTTTTGTTCACAATAATAGTTAAGTTATGTGTTGAAATATAGTTTGAGCTGTTTTCAATATAACTTAGTGCTTTTTTAACCTTATCGAAAGATCCTGAGAATTTCATTTTGTATGAATAGATGATTAATTTTATTCTTGCACCTAAATAATGGGGTTTATTTTTTAACGGTGAAGCAGGGCAGAACGATTTTAGTGTTCCGGTGGCTTTAAGTTTTTCAATTAAATTAATAATTGAATATTTAATCTGGGTTTTGCTTTTAAAAATAATGTATTTTGATTTATTATAGCTTTCTCGTTTATCAATATTAGCCTTTTTAAAATTCAAACTGAAATAATGATATTTATTACGGTATTTTGATGTTTTAACACTGATTGTGTCAAACATAAACGTAGTATCGAGTATTCTCTTATAGTGAATAATGTTTGATTTTGTCTTGGTTTTAGCATTGATTAGTATATCTTTTGAATCAATGTTGTAATGATTAATAATTATTTTGTTCTGTTTTGCTTTTTGATTGAGATTAAAAATAATACTTAGAGGCGGTGGGTTTATATCTTGCTGTTGTTGTAACCAAATATTGATGGCTGCGCGTTGTGATGGAGTGATTGCATAAGCGACATTACTTAAGCATGGTAACTGAATAAGAAATATAAATCCTATAAACCCAATGAAGCCTATTTTTTTCATAAAATTCTGAATATGCAATACGTATAATTAAACAATAATTATAATATGAATTTCTAAAACAGATAGTCGATTATGAAAATAAAAAATCACATTCGCCAGGAATCATTATTATCACTGGAGTCATTGGCTGTCGAATTTTCTGATTCTTCAGTATCTTTTGTAAATGAGTCAGGATTAACAATGGTCACTGAAATATGGGTTTCAGCATCGTTACGTTGATCATACGGTCCTTGTACACCTTCTCGTGTAAAAATATACCATCCTTGATTCATCACATGAAAAAAGCGATCAGGGTTTATTCGATTTGAGCTTCCAGTTCGTAAATTATCCATTTTTTACAGTCCATTTTGTGAGTAGAATAAAGCAGATTAGAATAACAGTATAGAAATTCAAAAATGCATCGTATGTAGGGCATTCCTTAATAGTTTGTAGGATTAGCCTTACAGTTTGTAGTGTAAGATTAATACAGGTTCATAAATATTATTTATAAATCAATTAGTTATATTAGTTTCTTTATGTTAAAACTAGGGTGAATTTCAAATGGCAGGAATGGTAAAAAAACAGTAAAATACGCCATACATCCTTGTAATAACCAGTAGTAATAATATGATTATATTCGATTTAATATGTGAATTGGAACACCGTTTTGAAGGTTGGTTTCAAAAACCTTCAGATTTTGATAAGCAATTACTAAATGGGCAGCTAACGTGTCCGGTTTGTGGTGTAAACGAAATATTGAAACTCAATGATAAAAATAATCAAAATAACGTCATTGAAATTAAACCCTATAATCTGTTAAAAGAAAAACTGAATAAAAATGAAGTTACAATTAACAATGCCGATGTTGATGTTAGTGCTTTAACGTCAGATTTTGTTGATCGTTTAAATGATTTTGTTGAACAACATTTTGATGATCTTGATGTTAATATTTCAGCTGAAGTAGGTGCGTTTGAAAATCAAAATATTATTAGTAGTAAAACTGATCAAGATGGAATAAAAGTATTAACTGAAGACGGTGTTACCTTAATAGCTATTCCAAAGAAGAATAAAAAACTAAATTAATGTTCTTGTTTGCTCAGTAGAGCGATAACCCCGGTTAGCAACTCAGTCGGACTGGGTGGACATCCTCTAATAACCAAATCTACCGGAATGATATTGGAAACTGCACCAGCAGAAGCATAGCTTATTCCAAACTCTCCACCATCTGCACCACAATCACCGACAGCAATAACCCATTTTGGTTCGGGGGTTGCTGCATAGGTTCGGCGCAGGGCTTCTTCCATGTGTCGTGAAACAGGACCGGTAACCAGTAGTAAATCAGCATGTCTTGGCGATGCAACAAAATGAATACCGAAGCGTTCAATATCATAGTAGGGATTATTTAGCGCATTTATTTCTAATTCGCAACCATTACAAGATCCAGAATCAACTTCCCGAATTGACAGACTGCCACGAAAACGTTTATCAACAATGCGTTTTACATCGGCACCAATTTTATCGAGTGCTTCATCAGTTACCACATTCTCAGTGATAACACCGGTTTTAAATATTTTAGTTAATATTTTTAACATTTTTGTTTCCTATAAATCATGTCCGGAGTAAGAGCCGTTAACAGATTTGTTGCAAACAGGAAAATCAGGAACAATATTACCGTGAATTAATTGCTCTAGGGCAGGCCATGTATGCCAGGATGGATCTCTGGGAGCAAAGCGATCGATTCGTCCATTTTGACCAAATCGAATATAGGTAATGATCTCACCACGCCAACCATCGACTATACCAATTCCTTCGGCTCCAGCAACGATATCACTGCCTTGCCACGGTGTGATAACCGCAGTCTCAGAAATTTCATCTATCATGTAGCTAATTAATCGAATTGATTCGTAAATTTCTTCAGCACGCACTTTCATTCTGGTGAGCACATCACCTTGCTCATAAGATGGAACGCGAACAGCAAATGATGAATAAGGATCATAGCCATGATCTTTACGTACATCATAGGGCATGCCACTGGCTTTTCCGACATAGCCTATACACCCTAATTTCTTCGCAGTACTTAGGGATAATACTCCTGTGCCTAATAAACGATCTTCTAATGAAATATTGTTATAGAATATATCCATTAATGGTGTAAGTTCATCACGAATTTTATCACAATGACTTTTTAGGATTTTATAATAAGTCTCTTCAATATCTGTTTTAACGCCACCGGGTACAATTTGATCCATCATGAAACGATGACCAAAAACAGTATCGGCCAGTCGTAAGTGATCTTCTTTTAAACGGTGTGTTTGAATTAATGCAAAAGCAAAACCGACATCATTACAAATTGCTCCAATATCACCCAGGTGATTAGCGATTCTTTCCCACTCACACATAATGCCGCGAATGGAACTGGCTCTCATTGGAGGTTGTACCTGTGCTGCTCGTTCCATCGCCATGCATGCTGCCCAGGTATGAGCAACTGTGCTATCACCTGATACACGTCCTGCTAATCGTGCTAGTCCTTCGCTGTCACGTCCTTCTGCAATTTTTTCGGTACCTTTGTGCACGTAGCTTAACCGTTCTTCCAGATTTAAAACATGCTCACCTACCGCTTGAAAACGAAAATGTCCCGGTTCGATTACGCCTGCATGAACGGGCCCGACTGGAATTTCATAGACACCACTGCCTTGAGCTTGAAAAAAAACATAATTGTTATCCGGCGGGGTTTTATTTTTTGGATTACCTGCAACAGGAAAGTCTTTTCGAAGTGGGTATAGTTCTTCGCCCCATGCTTGATGTCGAGCCCAGCGTCGAGTATCGGGATGATCAGTGAAAACAACACCAAACATGTCTTGAGTTTTACGTTCAGGTCGATCTGCCGCAGGGTAGTGTATGGTATGAGATGGTAGAATTGGTGTTCTAATATCGATAATAGTTCTTGTTATCAGGTAATCACCTGTTAATTCAAAGATGGCATTAATACGAATAGTGTCATCAATATGTTCTGCCCACATTCCAGCCCATCTGAGATCGTGTTTTAATGCAATGCGGGCTACTTGCCCCCAGTCTTCTGCATCAAACTCCAAAACGTGAGCGGGTGCTAGTTGTGTTAAAGATTGATCACGTAGTAAAACGTGCTCGCTCTCATATGATTTTAATAAATCGTTTAACCATTCAAAGTGAATCATTAAAACACCCCCTGACCCGAGATAAGTGTGGTTGCCTTATTAAACCAATTTGATAAAAAATCAGGAATACTTAACCCTAGCCACAATACTAAACCGAGATGCACAATCACCGGCCACATACTCATTTTGACCGGTTTTTGATTTTCGGGAGCATCACCGTAAACCATCGGGTGTAAATGTCGGAATAACCCGGCAAAAGCAATAGTCAGGCCGAGCAGTAAGGGTAGCGTTAACCAGGGACGTGCTTCCATGGTTGCGGTTAGTAGTAAAAATTCACTGGTAAACACGCCAAAAGGCGGGAACCCGGCAATAGCAGCGGTGCCTATTAATAAACCCCAACCCACTGCCGGTTGAGTTTGAATAAGACCTCGAATATTTTCAATTTTTTGAGTACAGGCTATTTGACAAGCATGTCCTACAGTTACAAAAATTGCTGACTTTGTTAATGAATGAACGGTCATATGGAGTAGTGCACCAAAGGTTGCTAGTGGGCCACCAAGTCCAAAAGCAAATGTCATTAAACCCATGTGTTCAATCGAAGAGTAACTGAATAATCGTTTGACATCGCGTTGTCGGTGTAAGAATAATGCTGCAACAGTAAAAGACACTAAACCAAACCCCATCATAAGGTAACCCGCTATATGTGGAGAATGTCCTGCAGTACTCGCTTCTAAAGCACCATCGGTTAACATTTTAACGCGAACAAGAGCATACAGAGCAACGTTTAATAGCAAGCCAGATAATACAGCTGACATCGGAGTGGGCCCTTCTGAGTGCGCATCGGGTAACCAGGTGTGCATTGGTACCAAGCCTATTTTTGTACCATATCCAACAAGGATAAAAACAAAAGCGATAACCATAACAACGGGTTCAAGTTGTCCTGCATTGGCTTGCAGTTCGCTCCATAATAACGCATGTTCAGGATTTGGAATAACATGTGCAGCTGCAAAATATATTAATACAGTACCGAATAATGCCTGAGCAAGACCAACGCCACAAATAATAAAATATTTCCAGGCGGCTTCAATTGATTCTGGTGTTCGATATAAGCTTACCAACATTACTGTGGCCAGTGTTGCACCTTCTAGTGCAACCCATAAAATACCCAGATTATTTGTTGATAGCGCCAGTAACATGGTAAACAGAAAGCCTTGATAACTCGAATGGTATAAACGCATTCTATTTTGAGTTACTTTGCCAAGTTGTTCTTCATGCATCATATAAGGACGGGAAAATATTGATGTCGTTAAACCAATGAAGGCAGTTAGAACAATTAAGTAAACATTAAATTCATCGATATAAAACTGGTTTTGTTGTCCGCCAATGGGTTTGCCTGATTCGAGAACAGTATATGCCATAAAAATACTGGCAATAAAGGTTCCGGTGCAGGCAATGATATTAAACCAGCTGCACACACGTTGACGTGCAATGATGGCTAACAGTGTAGCGGAGATAAGCGGAATGATTAATGTAATGATTAAAGCGTTCATTCTTCTTCATTCTCCGATAGACGGTTTAGTTGATTAACGTCCAATGAATCGATACTGTCTCGAATGTGAAAGAAGAAAACACCAAAGATAATTGCTGCAACTAAAACATCAAATGCAATACCCAGTTCTACAACCATCGGCATTCCATGAGTTGCTGCAACGGCTGCGAAGAATAAGCCATTTTCTAATGACATAAAGCCAATAACTTGTGATACCGCTTTATTACGCGTTACCAGCATTAACATTCCGAGTAGCACTACAGCCATACTAACCGTAATCGTATTTCGGGTGATTCCATCGGCTAGTTGTGTGATTGGTAAGGTGACGTAATAACAGAAAATAACTAATGCGGCACCTGCCATCAGAACAAAAGCAGGATTTTCGACGTGATGAGGTTCACGATCAATTTTTAATTTATGTACCAGACGATGTAATAACCAGGGTATAAACATCGCCTTAAGCGCCAAGGTTAAAACGGCTGATATATATAAATGATGCTGGTCAGTAGCATAAGCGACTAATGCAGTTGTTATAGCAACAAATATTCCTTGCGCTGCAAAAGCCTTAACCATTCTTAGAACACGAGTTTGTGCTAATAAAATAAATGAGGTAAATAAAATGAGTGATGCCAGAAATAAAACGGCTTGTTGCTCAATTGGAAAACTCATTAACATATTAATAATTCTCCAGGATAATATGACTTAGCAAACCTACTAACGCTAACGTAATAGCCAAGGCCAAATAAGAAGGCACACGGAACACTCGCATTTTTGCCATAACCGTTTCACTTACGGCAAGCGTTATACCAAGCAACATTAATTTAGCTGTTATCGCGAGAATCGCAATTATTACAGCACTAAATGTTAATTCTGTGGCAATTCCCCAGGGAAAGAAAATATTGGCTATAAGCACACCATAGATCATTTGTTTAATCATTCCGGCCCATTCAATAAGAGCAAGATGACGTCCGGTATACTCGAGAATCATTGCTTCATGAACCATGGTTAGTTCCAGGTGTGTTGCAGGATTATCAACTGGAATTCTACCTGTTTCAGCAACGGCTACGAGTACTAAGCTTAAAAAAACAAATAGTAATGAAGGCCGTAGTACCAGGCCGGCATTTAATAATTGCGCTATGACAATTGATAAATTCGTGCTGGAAGCAATCATTGCAAGTGTAAAAACAGATAACAACATTGCAGGTTCAGCAAGTGATGAAATCATCATTTCTCGAGACGACCCCATGCCACCAAATGCTGTTCCAACATCAAGTCCGGCCAAGGTTAGAAAAAATCGAGCTAAAGCAAAAAATCCAATAAGCACAATCACATCAGCTACGGCATACAATGGTAAATTAATACTGATAAGCGGTATTACAGCGGCAGCTAATACTGTAGCAGCGATAACAAGGTAGGGCGTAAAACGAAAAATAGGCGATGCATTGTGAGACAAAATTACCTGTTTGCCAAATAAACGCCATAAATTAAGATAAGGCTGCCAAATTGTTGGTGGCCGACGATTTTGAAGCCGGCATTTCATCCGCTTTATCCAACTCGCGAATAACGGAGCTGCAATGATAAAAATAGCTGTTTGTACGAAACCAAAAACCCACTCCATTACGTTATCATCCATAAGAGTAGTATCAGGGTTAAAAATGAATACCCCAGATAATGTCGTAAGTGACCGGTTTGAATTCGAGTAACGCGTTTTGCTGCGTTGTGAACAATTTTTGCAATTGGTAAATAAAACCAATTCCAGGTAATATCTTCGACCTGCATCTTGTGTCGCACGGATGCCGGTTCAAGTTCTAACTTCGGTTTTGGTATTCGTTCAACACTTTCATTTAAGCGCCATATTGGTTTAAATATTCTTCTGAATGGCTCAGAAAAAGCACTGCCAGTATATTGCATTCGAGACGTTCCACCACCAAAACCACAATCCCAGGTATCTTTACGCTCTAATGCCAGTTTTTCTTTTGGAACTAAAAACTTATGTACTAGAGCCCAAAGGAATAATGCGAGCAATACGCCCATTGCCACTAATGGCGCACTGTATGAAGATTTATCTGCAGTAACGGGTGTTAACCATAGCCAACCTTGTTCAGTTGCAGTTGATAACCCTTTATTCATTAATGACATTGGAATTGAATTTAATAGGTCAATGACATAACTTGGGAACACGCCTAACAAAAGACATAAACTTGCAAGCAGGCCTTGAGCAATAGTCATTCCGCGACTTGCTTCATGAGCTGTTCGCGCTCTTTTTGAACGTGCCTTACCTAAAAAGCTAATACCATAAAGACGCACAAAACAGGCTGCTCCTAATGCACCGGTTAATGCCAACACAGCTGCACTAATAGGAATAATTGCACGCAACACACCGCTATCAAGTGTTACCGCTTGAAGTGCAGTTTGAAAGGTTAACCACTCCGATACAAATCCATTAAAGGGTGGTAGCGATGAAATACTAATAACGCCTATTAAAAAATAGAGTGCAGTCCATGGCATGCGTGTTATTAATCCACCTAAACGTTCCATGTCTTTTTCATGGGTTCTTTGAATAATTGATCCGGCACCTAAAAATAATAAACTTTTAAAAATTGAATGGTTAAGAGAATGATACAGTGATGCAATTAAACCTAATACGCCGAGAATAGGGTGGTTGGTTCCAAAGAAAATCATTGAAAGCCCTAAACCAATAAAAATGATTCCAACATTTTCTATCGAACTATAAGCGAGTAATCGTTTTATGTCTGTTTGTACCAATGCATACAACACACCAAATATTGCCGTGATGCTTGCCATAATTAAAACTGCAACGCCCCATCCCCAATGAACATTACCAATTAGATCAAATGTAATTCGAATAAAACCGTAGATTGCTACTTTTAACATGACACCCGACATTAAGGATGAAATGTGAGAGGGGGCTACCGGATGTGCTTCTGGTAACCAGGTGTGTATTGGTACTAATCCTGCTTTCATGCCAAAACCCAATAAGCCTAATACGAAAGCGATCGTAGCCCAGGTTAAATTAAGAGGGGCTGCTCGCATAGCATCAAAAGTTAGACTTAGGCCATCACCAAATGCTGCTAATACACCAAAACTTAATAAAATAAGAATTGCCCCAACTTGAGCCATTAAAAGGTATAGGAAGGCTGCACGTCGATTCGGGGCATTTTGGTGTTGATACGACACTAAAAAATAGCTGGAGAGCGACATTAACTCCCATGAAACCATAAATGAAAAGGCATCATTAGCAACAACTACCAGCAACATACCGGTTATAAACAGCCCGGTAAAGAATCCTAATACTGCAAGTGGTTGTTTTCCATGAATAAATTCTCGACAGTAACCCGGCCCAAAAAAACTGATTGCAACAGTTATTATGCCAATTATGGCTAAAAATAAACCACTTAGTGGATCCAGTTTTAAATGCCATGGGAGCCAGGGAAGTCCTAGCGGTAGTTGGAATAACTGCGGTGTTATTGTGATCAGCGCTATCATGCCCTCATATACGGCAAAAATGCCGCTTAGCCCTAATAATGGAAATACTAACCATCGCATCACCCCCGGAAACCGATTCGAAGCCAGGGATATCACTGATGAGATAATTGGAAGTACAATACTGAGATACAAAAAAGACGGCATGAATTATTATTCTTCTGCTAAATTAATTATAATAAACCTAAAATTATACCGAAGGGAAAAAGTAGATTATGCTAATACTCACCTCATATTATCAGAATACTTAACAAAGGTTAAGATTTAAATCATTGTTATAAAACCAGTTAATTA
>JBGMRJ010000074.1:3072-4962 GCA_048061315.1 Gammaproteobacteria bacterium | reverse complement strand
TTAAATTATGTCTGAGTTGATTGTAGGTGTGTTTATGGGAGTTATTGGTATGGGATATTTTGTGTATGGAAAAAGACAAAAACATACTCCAGCTTTTTTATCTGCCATAGGATTATTTTTAGCACCTTATTTAACATCCAATATTTATACTCTGATCGGCGTTAGCATTGTTTTAATTTTAATGCCATTTTATTTCGATTTTTAATAGGGTGTTATCAATCTGATAATTTAATGCCATTTAACATAATGGATAAAGCAGATTGAAATTCAAGACTATTTTGGTTACTGTGTGCAACAAGGTAGATACCTTGTATACAAAAGTCGAAGAATGGATTATGAGCTTATATGGAATTCACAATAAGGATATTACCTACGTAACTGATAAGCGTAGGGTGGCATGTTATGGGCAGTAAAATAACAAATATCATTTCTGATGACAGTACTCTCCACCAGGAAGCCGGTTATATTTTCATTCTCTCAGATCCTGAACAAGAAAATTATTATAAAATAAGTTTTTCTTCTCATCTTGGTGATATCAATGATGCTGTCGATAAATATAATTTTAATGTTTCAGGAAATTATTTATTACAATATTCTCGAGTTGCTTGTCAGCCTCAACATACAGAAACCTTAATTCAACGTCGTTTATCAAAATATCTAATCAATCACTCTACTGGTGATCTATATTATTTTGAAAATATCGACACGGGTATTGATAATGTTAATCACATTGTGGACACCGCTAATTATTTATATGAATTCTCTCACCCTGATTCAGATTTTCAAGATTTCATAGAAGATAAAGACGATGAAAGTGAAGGAACTACGATTAGTCGTAAAGCGCCGTTGTTTTTTCACAGTCTTGATAAACGTATCGATATTGCATTTGATTATATTTTAAATCAAACATCACCGGTTGATCCTGACTATGGTGTTCAAACTTTATTAAAATTTATTTTAACTGTTCAGAAAAATAGCCCTCATGCACTTAAGGCAGCTGAAGCGGCCTATAAACTGGCTAATGTATTTGATTCATCCGAAATCGTTCCTCGAAATAAAGAAGATGTTTTATTTTGTTATAAAAAATCCAGTGAGCTTGGTCACAAAGGATCTATCAAAAAATTAATGCATATTTATTATGATGGATCAGAACGATATAGTATTGAACAAAACTATTTGCAATCTATAAAATATTTATCAATGTTAAGTGGGGATTATGCTGAAAGAGTAATGCTGGCTTATATATATTGTAATGGTAGACATTTTTTATTAAAGCAAAATCTGCAAACAGGGTTGAATTTGTGCAATTACGATCCATCATCTGGTCATTTTTGGGATCTGGACGTTATAAAAGCAAAAGTATTAATGACCAGGACTATGCCCGATCTCGGTGCTGAAAGAAATCTGGATTGGGAAGAAGAAGAAGATGTAATTATTATTGAAAAATATGCCAATAAACACCCCTACCAAATTCTGTTATTTATAAATGAAAATTACTCAGAAGATTCTGCCATTAAATGCCAAAGCTTTATTGAAGTTAAATATTCATTAGCATTATATCTTCTAGGTGAAATTAAAGGTGTCTATTGTGAGAAAATAATTAACACCAATGAATATGCTTTGAGAAAAATTCCAGTTGATGTTGATACGGCTATTACATTTTTAACTGGGGGTGCAAAAGGTGGCCATCCACTGGCTTGCATAAAATTAGCTGAGCTTTTAGAAGAAGGCGTATTAGTGGCTGAAAATGAAAAAGAAGCAAAGCGTTTTAGAGAACGCGCTAAAGACTGTCAATATAATATCGATACAAGTATTCCATTTCCGATTTTTGGTTTGCAATTATTTTAATTGGTTTTTCCTTTTTGGAAGTATTCACGAGTTCCAAATTCA
>JBGMRJ010000074.1:0-2972 GCA_048061315.1 Gammaproteobacteria bacterium | reverse complement strand
TTAGCTAATATAGCATCAGCTTGAGATGTTATTGGTCCATTGGCAAGTTCTAAAATATACTTAGCTTTAATTCGATCAGCATTATGATGAGTAATTTGATTTTCAAGCGCAGCTAAAGCAAGAACATCTACTTCTAATTCCAGAAATTCCTGGTTGCTATAATTTGCATGCTCAGCCTCTTCACATACTGAAGCATCACAATAGAGTAATGCTTTTAATTCTTTACGAGTATTTTTATGATGCATGATTAAATTGGGATCTAATCCTTCGTTACTATAAATAGCTCCTTTAGAATCCGATAACCCTATAATTTTAAACCCGGCTTGATGCGCCAACATAGCAAATCGAAAACCGGCATTGCCAAAACCTTGAACGGCTATAGTTGTTTTACTGGGCGTTAAATTTTCACGTTTTGCCCATTCTTGTAAAGCATATAAAGCACCACGACCGGTTGCAGCAGTTCTTCCGAGTGATCCATTTAAATGAACCGGTTTGCCAGTAATGACAGCTGGTACCAGTTCTCTTTTAATATGGTAATACTCATCTGCCATCCAACCCATAATAGTTGAATTGGTATACATATCCGGAGCAGGGATGTCTCGTGCAGGTCCGATGACATCGGCGATAGCTCTTATATACCCTCTAGACAAACGCTCTAATTCTAACTGGGATAAGGTTTTTGCATCAACGATAATGCCGCCTTTAGCGCCACCAAACGGTAATCCTGCAACAGCGCATTTTATAGTCATCCAAAAACTTAGTGATGTGACTTCATCCAGATTGACATCGGGGTGAAATCGTATACCGCCTTTCGTCGGACCGCGAGTATCATCAAATTGAACTCGGTAACCTTTGAATACTTTTAAACTTCCGTCATCCATTCGAACGGGGATACTAACCGACAAGGCCAGTTTGGGGTTTTCCAATCGCTCTCGAATATCGTCAGAAAGTTCGATATGCCGAAAAACATCTGTTAATCGTGTTTGAGCATCACTAAACGTAGAAGACAATCTGGTATTCCTCTTATTAATTAAATATTTAGTATTAGTGTAGGCAATAAAAAAGATAAAGATCGGTACTATTACCTAATAAATGCATAATATTTGATCAATTTGTATTAATTGTAAATTTAATGTAGCTTAAAGTTATTAATAAATTAAGGAATAAAATAATGTTACGCACATTAAACTCTGAAGAACTTAAATCATTAATACCCTCTGATTCGATACAATTAATTGACGTTCGACGAAAAGGAGATAAACAAAATTCGACAGATTCTATTTTGGATGCTACCTGGTATGATCCGGAACAAATAGCCGATTGGAAAAATAACCTGGACAAAAATAAAGAAATTATATTATTTTGTGTTCGAGGAGGCGGTGTTAGCAATAGCGTATTAGACACGCTAAAAGAAAATAATTTTAAAGCACGCTATTTAGAAGGTGGAATCGAAGCCTGGAAAGATAATACAAACTAAAAAATTTAAGTTTGATTATCTAACAAAATTTTCAAGAGATTTTTTTTCATTACTGTTGCAGTAATATATTATACTTGCCATTTAAATACAGGAGTCCGAAAATGAAACACTTCATACTGACAGCATTAATAATGATTACATCAACACCAGCATATACTGCAATTCTCACTGTAGATGATTTTTATCATAATCCCTTAGTATTAGATGCAAAAAATATTACACTTTATCGTAAGCTAGGTTGCATATTTGATAATAAATTTTATTCTGAAGGCACTGTGTTAAAGTTTGCCGATGGTAATCGACAATGTGTTAATAAAAATGATCGTCATTACTGGGATAGATAATTAATGACAGTATTATTTACTGGTAATATTAGTTACCATATGACGTTAAATTAAGTCGCTTTACTATAAGAATATGAGAGAATAATAATGAGCTTGTTTGCAGTCAAAATAAGAAAAATACGTGAAAAAATTTCTAAGAAAATTCAAAAATTAAAACACACGAAATTAATCAATAGAAATACTGCAATGATTCGCCAGATTGTTGTGAGCATGCATAACGATGAACTAAAGAAAAGTGCTCGTTATCAAGATCCAAAACACTTAATCCGATTTGGCGAGAAAATATATTCTCAAAATGAAGAAGACGGAATTATAAAAGAAATTTTTAATCGCATTGGCGTTACAAATAAAATTTTCGTTGAGTTTGGCATTGGTGATGGATTAGAAAATAATACACTAGCATTATTATTGTCTGACTGGAAAGGCTTGTGGATGGATGGTTCCACTCGATCGATTAATAATATAAAAGATCATTTTAAATGTGTAATCAACAACAATCGCCTAAAAGCGCTAGAAATTTTTGTCACTAAAGAAAATATTAACGAGCTTATATCTACCAATATTGATGAAAAGGAAATCGATTTACTGTCTATCGATATCGATGGTAATGATGCTACTATTTTTAAAGCAATAACGGCGATCAGTGCTCGTGTTGTCGTGATTGAGTACAATTCAAAATTTCCGCCACCTGTTAAATTCTCTGTCGATTATGATCCAACACATAATTGGCAAGGTGACGATTATATGGGAGCATCAATTAGCTATCTTGAAGATTGTTTCAATGAGAAAGGCTATAAACTGGTAGGCTGTGATTTATTAGGTACTAACGCATTCTTTGTTAGAGATGATTTGGTGGGCGATAAATTCCTTCAACCTTATACAGCTGAACACCATTATGAACCCGCCAGATATCATCTTGTTGGCCGAATCTCCGGACATTCCCCAACTTATAAATCGATAGAGAAAATATTAAATTCGTGTCAGAAAATTCATAATCAAAACTCTTAGTGTCGCACTACAATAAATCACTAATCATAGAAAAAAATAATTAACTGCAAGAATGGCCGATATATCCATTAATCAGGCCATTCTATCGCTATATTGTCCGATATATTGTATATTGGTACTATAATGACCCACAAAAAGCAAAA
>JBGMRJ010000073.1:0-14484 GCA_048061315.1 Gammaproteobacteria bacterium | reverse complement strand
AAAGAAAATAAGGGAATCAGCTTTGCTCAATTTGCCAGTGAAACAAAATCAGTAATGTCGTATTTTGTTGATCAGGTTGTTGGCGTTAGTAAAGAAAGCATGTCAATGGTACATGTTATTGATGATATCGCTACTCAAATGGAAGACGTCGTTGGTTTACTAGCAGATGTAAAAACAATAGCGGATCAAACTAATTTGCTCGCTTTAAATGCAGCGATTGAAGCTGCTCGAGCAGGTGATGCGGGTAGAGGCTTTGCAGTTGTTGCAGATGAGGTTAGAAAGTTATCAAAAAATTCTAATAAATTTAGCGATCAAATAAAAGAGGTCGTTAATAATGCACATGTCAATATTGATAAAGCTCAAAAATCAATTAGTTCGATGGCATCAAAAGACATGAGTGTTGCAATACAATCCAAGCAGCGTGTTGAAGAGATGTTTGAGCAGGTTGGTGAGATTAATGAATTTATTGAAGTGAAATTAAGTGATATCAGTCAAATCTCGGAACAGATTAATAACTCTGTCGGTGTAGCGGTTCGATCGTTACAGTTTGAAGACATTGTTCGCCAATTGGTTGAGCATATTAACCTGAGAATAGTGGGTGTAGAAGAGTCATTTCGTTTGATTAATAACTCTGTAGTAAACGATGGTAATGAAATATCAGCTGAATATATTGATGAATTAAAGCTGATGCATGAAAATATTAAAAATAATATTTTAATTGGAGCAGAAAACAGTGGTAACCCTGTTAGTCAAAAATCAATGGATGAAGGTGCTATAGAATTGTTTTGAATATATGTTAGTTATGAATATGAAATAATGAAAGGTGAAGATAATGCCAATATCCAGTACAGTCACTGACAATGGAAAAACAGTCACGATAAATATAAGTGGTCGATTTGATTTTAATTCACATCGTGATTTTCGTGCTTCATATGGTGATGAAGGAAGTAATTTGAAATATATCGTTAATATGAGTGGCACAGATTATATGGACAGCTCAGCACTAGGGATGTTACTTCTTTTACGTGAACATGCAGGTGGTGATGGCTGCGATGTGACGATTACTTCGTGTAGTGAAGATATAAAGAAAATTTTAACGATTTCAAATTTTGAAAAATTATTTAAACTATCCTGATAATAATTTTACAATGACAGTGAATATGAAAGTGCTAATAGTTGATGATGATATAACAAATAGAATGGTCTTAAATGCCATGTTACTTAAGGATGGGCATGAAATTTGTGAAGCTGAAAATGGTCAGCAAGCAATTGAAGCCTATGATAATGAAAACCCGGATTTAGTCTTGATGGATGTAATGATGCCGGTTGTGGATGGTTATACTGCCACAAAAACTATTAAGGAAAAATCAAAAGATAACTTTATCCCTGTGATTTTTTTAACTGCAATGACTGATGACGATGCATTAGTTAAATGTGTTGAGTCTGGAGGCGATGATTTTCTAACGAAGCCGTATAATCGTGTTATATTACAAGCAAAAATTAAAGCGCTAGATAGAATCAGAAAATTATATGAACAAAATGCAGAACAAAAAAATGTATTGTCAGAATATTATGATCGGACAGAACGCGATCAAAAAGTTGCAGAAAAAATATACGCTAATTTAATGGGGCGTAGTGAATATGATTCACGAATAATAGAATATATACATGAGCCAGCTGATAATTTTAATGGTGATTTGGTTTTATCACTGCGAAAACCTGGTGGTGGAATTAATTTACTCATTGGCGATTTCACCGGACACGGTTTAGGTGCAGCTATTGGAGCATTACCGGCAGCAGAAGTGTTTTTAGGAATGACCTCGAAAGGATTTTCAATTCATGAAATTGTCATTGAAATTAATAGTCGATTAAAAAAGCTATTACCAACCGGTATGTTTTTAGCTGCTGTTCTCGTAGACGTTGATACAAAAGAGCAACGTGTTTCCATCTGGAATGGTGGCTTGCCTGAAATGTATGTATTTAGTAAAGATGTGAACAAAATCACCGATAAGGTTGAGTCTTCTTCTCTTCCCTTAGGTATAGTTGATTCAAAAGACTTGTCAGTATCAGAAACTGTTTTGAAATTAAAAACAGGTGATAGTATTATCATACATTCAGATGGTGTAATAGAGACAGATAATGTTGCTGGCGAATTTTACGGTTCTTATAGATTTGAATCATTAATCGAGTCTTCAATTCCCAAAGGAACATTTATTGAAGATGTTATGAGCTCTGTTTTGCAATTTCGAGGAGAAGAGCAACAAAAAGATGATTTAACGGTAGTACAGTTTAAATTTGATTGGGATTTGTTAAGTGATAGTGAATCGACTGAGTTTATTTCAGGTCGGTATAAACCCTCATCTACCTGGAATTTTAAATTTGAGTTAGAGTATGACACTTTGAAACATACTGACCCGATTCCACTCGTTGTACAATTTATAACTGAAATACAAGGCGTTGAAACGCATAAAGGCAATTTGTTTACCATAATTTCAGAATTGATCGTTAATTCGCTTGATCACGGTATTTTAGAACTTGATTCATCAATGAAATCAACTCCTGATGGATTTTCAGAATACTATCATCAACGTGAGCTTCGATTAAATAATCTGACTGAAGGTTGGATTAAAATAGAGATTTGCAATAAACCGTCTTCAAGTGGTGGTGAAATACAAATTAAAATTTCAGATAGTGGTAAAGGCTTTGATTATAATGAGTTAATTAAGAGTAAAGATGTTTTAAAGAGGAATTCAGGTAGAGGTTTAGAACTTATTTCAAAACTTTCTTCAAAGGTAAATTATGTCGATGAAAAGAATTTACTTGAGGTTATCTATAAATGGGAATAAATAGTATGTCACAATATTCATTAAAAAGATCCGGGTACATGACTCCGAATGAAGTTGCAGAGTTATTGTTAGTATCACCGATTACTGTTCGCCAATGGGCTCAAAAGGGTTTAATTGATGCTGTAATGACTCCCGGAGGTCATCGTCGATTTACCCGCGATGCCATTGAAGCATTTGCCCAGACTCGGGGTTTGAGTTTAAAGTGGCCGGATGATGATGATGAAATTACTCGTATTTTAGTTGTTGATGATGATACTCAATTAAACCAGTTTTTAAGAGAATTTCTAGAAAGCCAACCGATTCCTGTTTTAACAGAATCAGCAATTAATGGTTTTGATGCTGGTGTAAAGGTTGAATCATTTAAACCGCATGTTATCTTGCTCGATTTAATGATGCCAGGTCTAGATGGATTTGAAGTCTGTCAAATTATTAAGGAAGATCCACAACGAAGCAATATTAAAGTTATTGCAATGACAGGGTATCCTACAAGCAAAAATGTCCAAAAAATTAAAGACGCTGGCGCAATCGCTTGTTTAAATAAACCATTGGACACAAAATTACTGTTATCGGCTATTGGTTTAATTGATCGCCGTAATTCGCTAAAACATTAAGAATTAATCCGGTAGCATATTAAGTAAGTCTGGATTTTTTAACAATTTACTGGATAATATTAATGAAGTAGCAGACCATACCTGATTAGTATTCGATTTTCTTCCTATTAATCGCCCTGAACGGCTATCATAATATTCAGGCCAATTTCCCTTATGTAGTTTATCATGAGCCGTTTTATAAGCTCTTTCCGCCAGATCACCACGCCCGGATTTTAATGCTGCTGCAACAAAGGTCCATAGTAATGATGGCCAATTCCCCCCATTCTGGTATGACCATGGCGCATTTTTAGGATCACTTCCAGTACGGACTTTCCATTCAAGCCCCTTCATTGCAGGGAAACAAATTTTAAGTGGCATTCCACCGATTAAATCCTTCCAGTTAAATTCATAAAGCCTTAAAATTTTTTCTGATTGATACGGCGTGGTTAATCCAAATAAAATCGCAAGTAGATTGCCTAAAGCGAAATAGCGAAAATCCATTCGACCGGCACCAATATTACCAACCAGATAGCCGCTATTATCGGGTAGCCATTCAACCACCCAATCCGGGATTGATTCCGGGTGTATATTCAGAATATTAATACTGTTAACTCCAAATTCTTCGGTACTGTATCGATGAATTTCATTTAATCTTTGTAGATCTAACCAATAAAAAATACGAACATAATTAGTCAAAGCCTGTTCACGTGTTTTGGCTGTTTCCAATAGTGATTTATTATCTGATGAGGTGTTATCAACTAATAATTCCTGTGTGATTCTTAAGATTCCATAAAATAAAGATTGTATTTCGATAGGATGGCCATAAATACCCATACGACGATCAATCATTGTGCAAGCATCGGGTACCAGTAATGCCGGGCTAACCTCAAAACTGTCTTTTAAACATAAATGCAGAATTTGTTGCATAGCATTCTGAAACTCTACACGCTGTGCAATTTCTTCATCACCTGTGGTCTTCACATACATATACAATATGATGATCCACCACATCATAGAATCAACAGGAGCAACACGGCCAATAGCGCGTTCACCAAAATCGGCTCTAATTTCTTCTTTTCCGTGTTCGTTTAATTTAACACCAAAGCTGGCTGGCATAACACCGGGTTGAATTTCGTGGCCAGAGACCACTCTTTCTTTTGTTCGTAGTGATAGTACTGTTTCAAGAAAATTTTTTACAATTTCGGTTTTACCATCAGTAAGAAAAACCAGTGCAGAGGGAACAAAATCGCGAATAAAACATTCATTATAGTTTTGAGCAGCAAGATCATCACCGCCCACTGCCGCAACAGTTCCAATAGGTTTACCTTGATAGTAAACAATTGAATTCTCAAGTAATTGATACGCTGATTTGAGGGCTTTATCGTTCATATAATTTGTTTCAACTTAGTGGCAGCAATTTTCATGCCTATATAGTAATTCCTACATTAATATTAGATTAGAATGGTAACAATGTATTCAAGTTTAATGACTTCAAGTTATCAGAGGATAATTTATGTTAAATTCTAATTAACAAAAACACGTTATTGAATATAATCATAGGATAAATATTTAATGTGTAAATGAGAATTGGGTTAAATTATAAAATCGATATTTTTTATTTATGGTCTATTATTAAAAGAGTTAGTGTTAGAAGTGAAATCGTTTTTTAATAACTCAACACTTTTTGTAGTGGTTCTTAAAATCCATCTCAGATGAAAGTTAAACACGAAAAATCAAAATTATACATTGTTTTAATCAGTGTTCATGGGCTCATTCGAAGTCATGATCTTGAATTAGGCCGAGATGCTGATACTGGCGGTCAAACTCTTTATGTTACGGAATTAGCCCGTGCATTAGCAGCTCACCCCGATGTCGAATGTGTTGATTTATTAACACGAAGGATTAATGATTCAAAAATTGATCTGGATTATCAAAAGCCAATTGAGGCCTTATCGCCTCATGCTCGTTTGATAAGGTTAGATTGCGGGCCAAAGCGGTACTTACGTAAAGAGGTATTATGGCCCTATCTGGACGCATTCATCGATAAGTCATTACAGCATATTCGCACTGTTGGAAGAGTCCCGGATATTATTCACAGTCATTATGCTGATGCAGGATTAGTTGGTTCACAGTTAGCCGGTTTGCTTGGAATTCCTTTTATTTATACTGGGCATTCATTAGGCCATGATAAATTGGCACAATTATTAAATAATGGTATCAAACCCGAGACGATTGAATCACGCTATAATATTTCACAACGAATTGAAGCTGAAGAAGTTGCCATTGGAAGTGCCTCGATGGTTATTGCCAGTACCCATCAGGAAGTCAATCAACAGTATGCCCGTTACGATAATTATCAACCTAAGAGAATGACTGTAATCCCGCCTGGTGTTGATTTATCACGTTTTCATCCACCGGTACGGGGAGAGCGTTATGAACGTATCGTAACGATGTTGAGTCCATTTTTAAATAACCCTAAAAAGCCAATGATAGTGGCAGTGTCACGTGCTGATGAACGTAAAAATATTTCAGCTTTAATTCGGGCCTATGGTGAATCTGCTGAATTACAATCGATTGCCAATCTTATTATTATTGCAGGCAATCGCGACGATATTACAACACTGGATAAGGGGGCAAGAGTTGTTCTAACGGATATTTTAATATTAATTGATCGTTATAATTTATACGGTAAAGTTGCCTATCCTAAGCATCATCAATCAGAGGATATCCCAGCATTATTTCAACTTGCATGTCACAATAAAGGGGTTTTTATAAATCCGGCATTAACCGAACCTTTTGGTTTAACTCTCATTGAAGCTGCAGCAAGTGGCTTACCAATAGTTGCGACTAATGATGGTGGCCCAAAAGAAATTATCTCTTTATGTCATAACGGAGAAGTGATTGATCCACATAATATTCAACTGATAACTGAGAAATTAAAACGGGTGTTACAAGATTCTAAGTGTTGGAAACGATGGTCTAAAAACGGCATTAAAAATGTTTCATGTCATTTTTCCTGGAAAGGGCACACTCAACATTATATTGAAGAAATTCACAAACGCTTACATGGCCAGTACCGTAAACGGATTTCGAAACCGGTTAAAAGCCGATTGCCGATGATTGACCGTCTGGCTTTTTCAGCAATTGACGATTCTCTAATTGGTGATGAAAAAGGTCTATCTGATCTAATGCATAGATTAAAACACAACGCCAATCATAATATTGGTTTTGGAGTTGCTACTGGTCGTAGCCTTGAGAGTGTTCTCAAGCTTTTAAAACACGATAATATTCCGATACCCGATGTAATTATTTCTTCTGTTGGTAGTGAAATTTACTATTATCATATTGGTAAAAAATTAATTGAAGATAAGCGTTGGAAAAAACTAATTAACTACCGCTGGGAACCGGATGCCATTAAATCTTTTATGATGAATATTCCGAATATTAAGATTGCACCGATAAAAGAACAGCGAGAACACAAAATCAGTTATCGAATTAAAAAATTCGATAAAAATTTATTATCGTCATTAAAAAAACAGTTACGACAAAATGATATTCATGCAAAAGTCATTATAACTCAAGAGCGCTATCTCGACATTTTACCGATTCGAGCTTCAAAAGGATTAGCCATCCGTTATATTGCCATTAAATGGGGATTGCCGCTAGAACGAATTTTTGTGGCAGGTGATGCCGGAAACGATGAGGAAATGCTGCGAGGTGATACTTTGGCTGTTGTAGTTTCAAATCACAGTAGTGAGCTACTAAGATTGAAGAATAAACCCAGAGTATATTTTTCTGAGAAAAGTTATGCCAGTGGGATATTAGAAGGATTAGAGTATTATGAATTCCTGGATAATATCAATAATCACGATCAAGATGGAATCGAAATACCATCTGTTGTTGGCTGGTAGCTATAATTACGTGATATTGTTAATACATTTTTCTATTTTTAATTTTAAACTCGAGTGATAATGCGATAAACCTTCTAATATCCCTGATACATAGTTTCCATTAAAATTATGAAAATCGCCTCTGGCTTTATAAATGTTTAATGCAGAATCGGATTTTTCGATTTTATTAATCTCCGTTAAGACTTCTTTATGGGCATTTCTAACAATGACGGAAGGAATTCCACTAGCAAAAACATCGATATCATTGCCACTATCGCCACAATAAACTGTATTATCGTAAGTATCACCATTTTTATTCATCAGGTAATTAATGGCCTGTAATTTCGATACGGAACGCGGTAATAAATCAATTAAATAAGTTGCCGTTGTTTCATCATAACTCGATATTATATTTATATTGACGCTAATTAATTTCAACCGTTTTTTGATTTCGGATATTAACGGTTCGGGTTTAACTTTAGAAGAATAGCTTAGCTTAAAGATACTTTGATTCTGGTGGTTCTGTAGATTTAAATTGTCGATATCATCCAAGAGCTCATGAATTAAATGGATAGCCATGCCATTCCAGTCGGATTCAATTTCATTTTTCCAATTTAAATCAATAGAATACTCGGTATCGTTAAAATAATATGCCGATGCGCCAACATCACAAATTAAAAAATCGGCCATTGGTAATTGATAGTCATTAATGGCGTCTAGTGTTAAATTGAAGTTACGTCCGGTCACATAACAAAGTTGTATATCATTTGAAGAACATAAATTTGAAAATACTTCTAATGCACCATCAGATAGTGCTTGAGTTCCATTTGGAATTAATGTTCTATCGAGATCGGTGCATATAAGTATGTTGTTGGTCATATTATTATTCTTTAGGATTTGATATAGTATTAAAATTTAAAATAAAAAACATGCTGTGAATAAAATTGTATTAGCTAATACTAAACAAGCTGTTGAGTGTATTAATAATTCTATTATAGCACTTGCACAACAGTGCATTACTGAAACCGGACGATTTACAATTGCTTTATCGGGTGGAAATACACCTAAGTTACTGTATCAACATTTAATATTAGATAGTCGCTTTAAAAGTCTGGATTTTTCAAAAATACATATTTATTTCAGTGATGAGCGGTATGTGTCGCATGATGATGATCGCAGTAATTATGGTTTAGCGGTTAACTATTTGTTAAATAGTATTAAGATTCCAGAAGCAAACATTTTTCCTGTCGATACTTCATTAACCACGGTAGTTGAGTCAGCTAGTATTTACCAGAAAATCATTCAGGATAATATCGATAGTAATACCGAGAATATCCCGATGTTTGATTTGATTCTTCTAGGGATGGGGACAGATGGTCACACAGCGTCATTATTTCCGGGTTCTGAGTTACTAAATAAGAATGATATTTTGGTAGGTTGCTGTTTTCATCAAGAATCTAAAACAGATCGGGTATCATTTACTTTTCCATTAATTAATGCAGCAAAAAATGTATTTATTATTGCACTTGGCTCAGAAAAATTTAAAATTATAAATGATATCCAGAAATTAGAAAAAAATAACACCCTAAAGTATCCCATTCAAAATGTAAAACCTCAGGGTAAATTAACATGGTATATCGATAAAGCAGCAGAGCAGGGCGGTTAAGCTCATGTCGCTATTTTAATATATCCAGGCTTACTTCTTAAAATTAGCATCTTCATCCATGGAGTTTCGCCAATAGTGATCGTCATGATCGAATAATCTGGAGTCTTGTTTTGGCCCCCAGGATCCGGCAGGGTAAGTATGAATAAAATCTCGTTCAACTGACCATAATTTGAGTATTGGATCTATTACCTCCCAGGCTAATCGTATCTCATCGTAGCGTAAAAATAATGAACAATCATTTTCAATTACATCAAGCAGCAAAGCCTCGTAGGCATCAATTGAGTATTCAGATACACCACAGTAACTGGCATCTAATGAGGTAGTATGGGTTCTAAACTCCAGGCCGGGTTGTTTTACCTGCATTTCAATGCGTAAACATTCATTCGGTTGAATTCCCAGTAATATCCAATTGGGTTTGAGTTGATGGATTTGTGTTTGCCTGAATAATTGCTGAGGGGGGTGCTTAAATCGAATACTGATCATTGAGCTATTTTGTGGCATTCGTTTACCGGTTCGAAGATAGAAGGGGACATTCCGCCATCGCCAGTTATCGATATACAACTTTAGAAAAGCATACGTTTCTGTAACACTGGAGTCGGCAATGCCTTCTTCGTTTAAATACGATATAACACTTTCGTCTTTGATGGTTCCATCCGTATATTGCGCACGAAATGCGTGAGCATTAACTGAATTTTTAGAAATGGGTCTTATTGATTTTAAAACTTTAACTTTTTCATCCCGCAATGATTCTGCATCCATAATAGCCGGGGGTTCCATAGCGACTAGCGTTAACATTTGCAATAAATGGCTTTGAATCATGTCTCGAAGTGCGCCGGTATTATCGTAATAATTTGCACGGCCATCAACACCTTGGGTTTCAGCATGCGTAATCTGGATGTGGTCAATAAAATTTCGATTCCATAATGGTTCTAACATTAAGTTTGCAAATCGAAACACCAGCACATTTTGAACCATTCCTTTCCCAAGATAATGATCAATCCGAAAAATTTGTTCCTCTGAAAAATCCTTGTGAATTTGATTTTCAAGGGTCTTTGCACTTTCTAGGTCGTAGCCAAAGGGTTTTTCAATTACAACGCGTCTCCAGCCCGTCGACAGATCATTCAATTTGGATAATGTAATATTATGACTAACGGCAGCATACTCTGAGGGAGGGATAGACATATAAAAAATAATATTTTTTGAAATGTCCGGGTTCGTATCAATAAAATGATAGAGTTTCTTAAAAGACTCTAAATCAGATAAATTGCCTTTAAAATAATGTAATTTATTTTTTAAACTATTGATTACCGCTTCATCAGTGTGACCTTGTTCCGACAGTTTGGAAAAAACAAGTTTTTTCCATGAATCAGTAGTGTAGTCCTTTCGTGCAAAACCAATAATGTTGATTTTATGTGGCAGGCGGTTTGCTTTTTCAAGATTGAATAAAGCCGGTAATAATTTATTGCGTGATAAATTACCCGTGACGCCAAAAATAATAAAAGTACAAGGTTCGAGATCATTTGTCATTGTTTTTAAATACCTTGTGTCCACCAAAGGCTTGCCTCATTTTTGATAATAATTTATTTCCGTATTGATTATTATCCTGGCTGGTAAATCGGCTGAATAGTGCCATTGTTAATACCGGTGTCGCGACTCCCTGTTTAATGGATTCTTCTACTGTCCAGCGGCCTTCACCGGAATCGGATACAAAAGGGGAGACTTGTTCGAGTTTTTGATCGTCAGCTAAAAATTCGGCCATCAGATCCAGTAACCAGCTGCGAACCACTGAACTATGACGCCATAACTCTGAAACCTGAGCTAAATTGTAATCAAATTCTGATTTACCTTTCAAAAGTGAAAACCCTTCAGCAAATGCCTGCATCATTCCATATTCAATTCCATTGTGAACCATTTTTGAAAAATGACCGGCACCAATCGGGCCAACATGTGCCCAACCTTGAGTTGGACTTGGTGCTAAAACTTCCAGTACTGGTTTAATTAGCTTAACAGCCGAATCATCACCTCCAACCATTAAACAATAACCATTTTCATTTCCCCAAATCCCACCGGATACGCCCGCATCCATGTATTGAATGTGCTTTGTTCGGAGCAATTCTCCTCGTCGTATGCTGTCGTTATAGTTTGAATTGCCACCATCAATGATTAAATCACCTTTGTTTAATTTATTTGATAGTTCAAGCAACATGTCTTCAGTTGCCTGACCACTGGGTAACATTATCCATACAATTTTTGGTGAATCGAGTTTATTGATAAGATCGTCAATATTGGCAGACTTGGTAAAATTAGTATTTTGCGATAATTCATCCAGAATATCAGACGAGCGATTGTAGCCAACGACGTAAATATCATTGCGCAGCAGACGGCGCGCCATATTGGCACCCATTTTACCAAGACCAATTATACCGAGTTGCATGAAATCTCCTTATTCGAATTAGCCGGAAGTGAATTTCAAGTTTAGACCTTATTTTGCCACGATGCTGTTAAATGTGTGATCTCTATAGAATTTATTAAATTAATATACGGTATAGTGCCTGATTCGGCTAAAGGCAGTACTAAAATAGCCGTTAAACAAACATGAATAAAAATAAGCGGCAGCATTTAAGATTTGAATTGCCTGTCGATGTCAAATTAACAACCAGGGATGGAAATGAAATAGTTTTAAAATCACACGATATTAGTGATAGTGGCATCTTTTTAATGGGTACTAAAGATGAGCTGCCTAATGTCGGTGAAGAAGTTGTGATTCAGTTAGCGAGTCTGGTGGCTGGTGATGAACCACGAGAAATTAATGGTTTGGTTGTTCGATATAATAGTGATGGTATTGGTATTCACTTTTTGTTGGATGATGAGTAGGTGAACTGGTGTTAAATTTTATATTAAGAATTTTTGTATCGTCAATATTACTTATGTTGTCTTTTTCTGTGCTATCGAATGAGATTTATAAATCAATTGATGAGGATGGCAATGTTACCTTCTCATCCATCGCACCACTAAATGCTAAAATAGTAAAAACGGTCAATGTTAAAAAATTACTAAAAAGAATATCGGTTATTAATGGAGCATCTGAGCAGCATGAGAAAGTAAAATTAATAACGGAAAGATTAAAAGATTCAAGAATAGAACGAAACAAAAAAAGACAAGAAAAAACTAAAAATTATAAAGATGAAATATCATTAATTAAAAATCAACGTTTGGAAGGGTTGAAACAATTACAAGATAAAAACTCATCACTCGAATCCAGAAAAACTGAATCTCAAAAACTAAAAGAATCAGTTCGTAAAATGCTCGAGCCGCAAGAATAAGCAATCTGTCATTCAGATTGGACTGACGCCTGTCATCCCTGTAAAATCCAGTTTTCAAATTGAAACTGAAAGGTAATTATGTCCATTCGTACACGTTTTGCTCCCAGCCCGACCGGTTATCTCCATATTGGCGGGGCACGAACAGCATTGTTTTCGTGGCTGCATGCTCGAAAACATGGTGGTAAATTTATACTTCGTATCGAAGATACTGATAGAGAGCGCTCAACAGAAGAATCGGTTAATGCAATTTTAGAAGGTATGAACTGGTTAGGTCTGGATTATGATGAAGGTCCTTTTTATCAAACCGAGCGGTTTGATCGATATGACGAGGTTATCAAAAAATTACTCGAAGAAGGCAAGGCTTATTATTGTTATTGTTCTAAGGCTGAATTGGAAACAATGCGCAATGAACAAAAGGCGAATAAACAAAAACCACGTTACGATGGTCGGTGTCGCTTTAAAACCGAACCCGTTCCTGGCGTTTCTCCGGTAATTCGATTTAAAACGCCTACTGAAGGTCAAATCGTGGTTAATGATTTAATCCGCGGTAAAATTGCATTTCAAAATAATGAACTTGATGATTTAATTATTGCCCGTTCAGACGGAACACCCACCTATAATTTAACCGTGGTAGTTGATGATCTGGATATGGGCATGACGCACGTTATACGGGGTGATGATCATATTAATAATTCACCACGTCAAATGCACATTTTTCAGGCGCTTGGCGGCAAACCACCAACCTTTGCACATGTTCCAATGATTCTAGGGGAAGATGGTAAACGATTGTCAAAACGCCATGGTGCCGTCGGTGTAATGCAATATCGCGATGATGGTTTTTTACCGGAAGCAATGCTGAATTACCTGGTTCGTCTGGGTTGGTCTCATGGTGATCAGGAAATTTTCAGCCTAGATGAACTGGTTTCGTTATTTAATATTGAAGATGTGAATAACTCCGCTGCTGCAATAAACACCAGCAAATTGTTATGGCTTAACCAACACTACATCAAAACGCTAGACCCCGCTTATATAGCAAGACAACTTGGCTTTTATTTTGGTAATTTAGGTGTTGATCCTGCTGAATCCGGGCCTGATTTAATCTCAATGGTACTGGCGCAACGGGAGCGCTCAAAAACCTTGCTTGAAATGGCTCAATCGAGTTTATTTTTCTATAAAGATTTTGATGATTATGACCCAAAAGCCGCTAAAAAGAATTTAAAATCAGATACTTGCCCAAGCCTGGTCAATTTGTTAAAAGCCTATACCGAATTGAGTTCCTGGGATAAGGAATCGATTCACAAGGTGATTGAAGATGTTACTGCAACAATGGCGCTTAAAATGGGCAAAGTGGCTCAGCCATTACGTGTGGCAGTATCGGGTGGTGCTGTTTCGCCTTCTATCGATGTTACCCTGGAATTACTGGGAAAAGACAAAACCCTTGAAAGAATTCAAAAAGCCATAACTTTTATTGAAAATCAGCAAGATAGCTAAGAAATCGGGCTTGATGACAGCGATTGACTCGCGTACAATCTCGCCTTCTTTAGGGGCTATAGCTCAGCTGGGAGAGCACTTGCATGGCATGCAAGGGGTCGGCGGTTCGATCCCGCCTAGCTCCACCAGTTATTGCAGTGCTGATGTAATTCAGCACTGCAGTTTAAAGGGAATGTAATTTTAGAAAACGACTTTGAACAATATGACTAGCTATTGTTCGGGAAGATTAGCTTTAATCTTCATTGTTTATGTCCCCATCGTCTAGTCGGCCTAGGACACTGCCCTTTCACGGCGGCAACAGGGGTTCGAATCCCCTTGGGGACGCCAAATAAATCAAAGGCTTACATGAAAATGTAGGCCTTTTTTATTTCCGTACGGCACCTAATCGCTATTGTCATACGACCTATTATGACAATTTGATGCTTTTGAAAGTTTTGGGCATTTAGTAATTGCGAAGCTTTTCATTTAATCATGCCACTTTTACATTTATTTTTATAGCCTATAAATTCCTATTCAGGTTTATTTTGCCTTCCACCCTTGAAATCCAATATTCGAACTGTGTCATCATCTACACGGAACAATATGCGGTAATCACCAATCAGTAAATGTCGAACGATATAAGTAAAATAGTGGCTTTCTGGTGATTCAGAACAACGCTCTGATCTTCTCTTCTACAAT
>JBGMRJ010000072.1:8245-14640 GCA_048061315.1 Gammaproteobacteria bacterium | reverse complement strand
ATGTTAATGTCAACAAACACAAAGGACAGCGCTGCAATCAATAAAATGCGCGTTGCTGGCAAACTTGCTGCCCAGGCATTAGAAATGATTGCCGAGCACGTTAAACCGGGAGTAACGTCAGAATATTTAGACTCTCTGGTGCACGATTTTATAATCGATAATAATGCTAACCCGGCTTGTCTTGGTTATAACGATTATCCTAAAACCACCTGTATTTCGATTAACGAAGTTATCTGCCACGGCATACCTAAAAACAAAAAAATTAAAAATGGTGATATTTTAAATATTGATTTAGTTGTTGAGAAAGACGGCTATCATGGTGACACCAGTAAAATGTTTATTGCAGGTGAGGCATCAAAAGAAGCGCGTAAGTTAATTCGAGTAACACAAGAAAGTTTGTACCTTGGTATCAAAGAAGTAAAACCCGGTGCAACACTTGGCGACATTGGTTATGTAATAGAAGAACATGCAATTGAAAATGGTTACAGTATTGTTGAAGATTTTTGTGGCCATGGTATCGGATTAAAAATGCATGAAGCCCCCAGTGTTTTGCATTACGGTGAACGCGGTGAAGGAAAAATTTTAACACCGGGTATGACTTTTACGATTGAGCCGATGTTAAACGTTGGTAAAAGACACGTAAAAATTTTAGCAGATAAATGGACCGCCATTACTAAAGATCGTTCGCTTTCTGCACAATTTGAACACACTATTTTAGTGACCGATAGTGGTTTTGACGTTTTAACAAAACGTAAAGAAGAAAATTTTTAATCGCTTCAACTCCAAAAGCAAAACAATTTCGCTACTAAAATTGTTAGATTGAATATAAAAACTGTGTTGCTTTTAACATATCTAAATTACATTCCCCAATAAAGTTCAAAACTGTGATCCAATTCCGCATGGAACGGAACTACTTAGACTATTCAAATATACTGACTCAGCTAAAGTAGTTACCTCTATAAATGAATCATTCATTTATATACATTCTAATAATTAGTCGCGGAGGATCGAACAATGTTTATAGGAATACCCAAGGAAAATAAAAGTTTAGAAACGCGAGTCGCAGCCACACCTGACTCCGTTAAAAAAATGTGCGATCGCGGTTTTGATGTCATCATCGAAAAATCAGCCGGATTAGAATCTCACTTCACCGATGATGCATACAAAACAGCCGGAGCCGATATTGTCGATAAAAGTGATGCGCTGTCTGCCGATGTGGTTTGTAAAGTTCATAAACCGGAAACCGAAGAAATAAATAACATGAAAAAAGGCTCAGTATTACTGAGCTTCTTAGATGTATGTCATGATGATGGCACATTCAACCGACTTGCTGATGCAGGGGTTAATGCTCTGGCACTGGAAATGATTCCTCGTATTTCACGAGCGCAGGGAATGGATGCCTTATCATCACAAGCAAACATAGCAGGCTATCGCGCAACACTCGAAGCGGCAAATTTATACGGTCGCTTCTTACCCATGATGATGACCTCGGCTGGTTCAGCTAAACCCGCAAAAGTAATCGTGCTTGGTGCCGGTGTTGCAGGCTTGCAAGCCGTTGCAACTTCAAAGCGATTAGGCTCACGAGTGTTTGCCTATGATGTCCGCCCTGAAGTAAAAGAACAAATTGAATCCCTCGGTGCAAAATTTGTTGAACTTAAAATGCCAACCGATGGTAGTGGTGAAGGTGGTTATGCTAAAAAACTGGACATTAGTGATCAACAATTACAACAGGAGTTATTGGCACAGGAACTAAAAACATTTGATATTATTATTTCAACTGCAATGATTCCCTGCATGCCGGCACCGACCTTAATTACTGAAGATGCTGTAAAAGGCATGAAGCAAGGCTCGGTGATTATTGATATGGCTGCAGGATCGGGCGGAAACTGTCCGCTAACAATTGCTGATGAAACTATCGTGCGTCATGGTGTCACAATTTGCGGTACAACCAATTTCCCTGCACTAATGCCATCCGATGCCAGTAATTTTTATTCGCGTAATTTAATGAACTTGTTGTTTTTAATGTTGCATGAAAAAGAAGGCAAACCGGAATTTCGTGATTATTCACAGGATGAAATTATGCAAATGTCGATGGTGACGTGTGAAGGTAACGTGTGTTACGAACGACGAATTAATTAAGGAGAATTATTTATGTCAGAAGCAATGATTGCGTTTTATATTTTTATACTGGCCTGTTTCATAGGCTATATGGTTGTGTGGGGTGTAACGCCGTCATTACACACACCACTGATTTCATTAACCAATGCAATATCCGGCATTATTATTGTTGGTGCAATTTTAGTAGCCGGCGTTTCAAGCAGTGATGGTGCCTATGCCGAGATAATTGGTTTTATCGCAGTAACCTTAGCCTCAATCAATATATTTGGTGGCTTCGTGGTAACACAGCGGATGTTAGCGATGTTTCAAAAGAAAAAATCCAAGGAGGTTAAATCATGAGTGAGCAACTACCACTACTGTATTTAATTTCTGCGGCGTTATTTATTTTAGGCTTAAAAGGCTTAACCTCACCCGCGAGTGCACGCCGAGGTAATTACTTTGCGATGGCCGGCATGTTTTTGGCAACGACTGCTACTTTATTGAATCCTGCGATTACATCATATGGTTTTATATTGGCCGGTATTGTGGTGGGGGGTGCAATTGGTACCACGATTGCACTTAAAATAAAAATGACAGCCATGCCACAATTGGTTGCGGTATTACACAGCTTTGTGGGTTTGGCAGCAGTGTTGGTTGCGATTGGAACGTACCTTAATTACGCTAAAGCCGGCCACCTGACAACGGTATTAAAATGGGAAATATTTGCCGGAATTTTAATTGGTGCAATTACCTTTAGTGGTTCATTAGTGGCCTTTGGTAAATTACAGGCAATACTATCCGCTCGTGCACTTGCATTTAAAGGTCGTCATATTCTGAGTGTCGCATTGCTTATCGGTATTGTAGGATTTGGAGCTGATTTTGTAATCAATGAAAATATGACATCAATGATGATAATGACAGCACTTGCGCTTACTTTAGGTTTCATGCTGGTTATTGCGATTGGTGGTGCTGATATGCCAGTTGTCGTGTCAATGCTTAACTCGTATTCCGGTTGGGCAGCAGCGGCGACAGGTTTTACACTGCATAATCATTTGTTAATTATTACCGGTGCTCTGGTCGGTTTCTCTGGTGCAATTCTATCGTATATTATGTCGAAAGCCATGAACCGCTCTATTGTCAGTGTGATATTTGGTGGTTTTGCTAATGCCGCTGGTAGTTCGGAAGACATGGGTATGACTGGCGATCAAACAGTGAATCCAGCTGCTATCGAAGATGCGGTATTTATGATGGAAAATGCCGAAAATGTTATTATTGTACCGGGTTACGGCATGGCGGTTGCTCAAGCGCAACTGGCGTTATCGGGTTTACTGGAATCGTTGGAAGAAAAAGATGTGAATGTAACATTTGCAATTCATCCTGTTGCCGGGCGTATGCCGGGTCACATGAATGTATTGCTCGCTGAAGCCGATGTACCGTATGAAAGTGTTGTTGAAATGGATGAAGTTAATCCGCGTTTTTCAGGAACCGATGTAGTGTTAATCGTTGGTGCTAATGATGTGACGAATCCTGCCGCAAAAACTGACGAAAGCAGCCCAATTTACGGAATGCCCATTCTGGAAGTGGGCAGAGCCAAACAGATTTTTGTGATAAAACGCAGCATGAAACCTGGCTATTCCGGTGTCGATAATCAGCTTTATTATAGTGATAATTGTTCGATGATTTTTGGTGATGCGAAAGAAGTGTGTGAAGGACTGGTATCACAGTTAAAAGCAGCTTAATTTAATATTAATAAATCACGTTATTCCAACCGGAGTAACGTGATTTACACCTCCTATACAGCTACATTCGATAGCCTATAAACTAACTTAAAACCGAATACAAATTTTTCGAGTTAAACAGTTGACAGAATCTAAATAAAGTAGATAATTTCATCTTCGACTGATTTGTGCTTTGAATAATTGCGAATACGCGTGTTTCAGCATTTCTCAGAGTGTTTATTTTTTACAGAATTTATTTAGAGAAACAACATCATGGATAAGATGATTGAAGTCTTTGGTTTACATAAAGATTTTGGCAGCCAAACTGTCGTCGATAATATTTCATTTTCGGTCGGTAAAGGAGAAGTGCTCGGATTTTTAGGTCCGAACGGTGCCGGTAAATCCACCACCATGAAAATGCTGTGCGGGTTTTTACCCCCCACGAGCGGTTATGCCACAATCTGTGGTCACAATGTTTTAACAAATCCCGTTGAATTAAAATCGTGCATTGGTTATCTGCCTGAAGGTGCCCCGGCTTATGATGAAATGAATGTGCTGGATTTTTTAAAATTCATTGCAGAAATAAGGGGTTACAAGGGATCAGAGGCCGATAGCAAAGTTCAGGCCGCCATTGAAAAAGTGAATTTGCAAAGTGTCGTTTACAAAACAATCGAGACATTATCCAAAGGTTTTAATCGCCGGGTTGGTCTAGCGCAAGCCATCTTGCATAATCCGCCGGTATTAATCATGGACGAACCAACCGATGGCCTGGATCCAAATCAAAAACATGAAGTTCGGGAATTAATTCGCGAAATGGCTAAAGACAAGGCCATCATTATTTCAACTCACATACTCGAAGAAGTCCCGGCAATATGCACTAGAGCGATTATTATTGCCGACGGGATATTATTATTTGATGGCACTCCCGACAAACTTGAAGCATTAGGACAGTTAGACAAAGTTTTCCGTGATATTACCTCAGGTAAAATCGATATGAGGAAACAAGCATCATGAATATAACCATTGTAAAAGCCATTTTTAAACGCGAGTTAAAGAATTATTTTTCCACACCGGTTGCAGCAGTATTTTTAGTCATTTTTTTAGTGCTATCAAGTGCCCTAACATTTTACCTCGGGCAATTTTATGAACGCGGCCAAGCCGATTTACAATCGTTCTTTGCCTTTCACCCCTGGTTATATTTATTTTTAATACCCGCTATCTCAATGCGTTTATGGTCTGAAGAACGTAAAACCGGCACCATCGAATTATTAATGACTTTACCGATATCGGCCACAGAAGCCGTTATTGGCAAATATCTGGCAGCATGGTGTTTCACCAGTATTGCATTATTTTTAACATTTCCAATCTGGATCACCGTGAACTATTTGGGTAGCCCGGATAACCCGGTGATACTTGCCGGATACATTGGTAGTTTATTAATGGCCGGTGCATTTTTAGCGGTTGGCTCGTGTATATCCGCGATATCAAAAAATCAGGTTATCGCTTTTGTGATTACGGTTGTGGTGTGTTTTGGCTTTATATTCAGTGGTTTTCCACTGGTTCTGGATTTTTTCCAAAGCTGGTTACCGCAAATTATTATTAACGCCATTAGCTCATTAAGTTTTTTAACGCATTTTAATGATATTGAACGTGGCGTTATCGATCTACGCGATATCATCTTTTTTAGTTCGTTTATCGTAAGTTGGTTATTTGCCAATGTGATTTTAGTTGAAATGAAAAAGGCAGATTAAATAATATGAGCAACCAAAACTCAAGCACAGGCTTTTTAGGCAAAAATTTATATTCAATCACCGGTTTAATTCTGGCGGCAGTATTACTTGTGGTGATTAATTTATTTTCAAATTTACTATTCAGTTCAGCCCGACTGGATTTAACTGATGGTGCTATTTATTCATTATCCGATGGCACTAAAAACATTATTAATAAAATTGAAGAGCCTATAACACTACGTTTTTATTTCTCGAAAAAATTATTATCCGATATTCCTTCTATTAGTAACTATGGCAAACGGGTCAAAGAATTATTAGTGGAATATGAAAACATCAGTAGTGGTAATATTAAATTAGTGATTGTTGATCCGGAGCCTTTTTCAGAGCAGGAAGACCAGGCAGTACAATACGGCATACAAGCATTACCATTGAATGACGGCGGTACTAAAGCGTATTTTGGTTTAATCGGATCGAATGCGACAGACAAAGAAGAAGTTATCCCTTTTTTCCAGTCCGAAAAAGAAGATTCACTGGAATATGACATTACCAAACTGGTTAATCAATTAAGTGATAATAACAAGAAAATTGTCGGCTTAATGACATCACTCCCCTTAGCAGGAGCACCTGATAGCGAATGGTATATTTTAACGCAATTAAAACAATTTTTTGATGTTAAAACCGTTGATACAGCGGTTGAAAAAATTCCGGATGATATTGATGTGTTATTAATGGCGCATGCAAAATCACTTTCGGATAAAACGCTGTTTGCCATTGATCAATTTGTTTTAAAAGGGGGGCATGCGCTGATATTTGTTGATCCTTTCTCAGAAGCCGATGCACCACCACAAGG
>JBGMRJ010000072.1:6163-8145 GCA_048061315.1 Gammaproteobacteria bacterium | reverse complement strand
TGGAAACATCAAAAGAAAGTGACAGTGATAACAATAGCAAAACCATTACACCATTGATTCAATCGAGCACTAAATCCATGGAACTGGATCAAATGCAATTTCGCTTTGGAATAAACCCGATATCGCTACTGCAAAATTTCGTATCAGGTGATAAAAAATTGAATTTGGCCGTGCGCATTAATGGCCTTGCTAAAACAGCCTTTCCAGACGGTGCGCCAGACGGAATGGAAGTTAAAGACATTATAAAAGAGTCTAAGACTGCTATTAATGTTATTGCTGTTGCCGATACTGATATGCTTGAAGATAAATTTTGGGTAAACATTCAAAATTTTCTGGGTCAAAAAATTGCGATACCCCGCGCTAATAACGATGCATTTTTGATTAATGCAATTGATAATCTCAGTGGTAGTAATGATTTAATCAGCTTACGAACCCGCGGACGCTCCAGCCGACCGTTCACCACAGTGGAAAAATTAAAACGTGAAGCTGAACAGGCATTTCAAGCGAAAGAAAAAACATTACAGGCCAAGCTAAATCAAACCGAGCAAAAGCTTAATGCATTACAGCAACAAAAACAGGGTCAAAATGCGGCTATTTTAAGTCCTGAGCAACGTCTGGAAATCGAAAATTTCCGTAAACAACAAATCAGCACTCGAAAAGAATTACGCGCAGTGCAACACGAGCTCGGTAAAAGCATTGAAGAACTGGGTTCAACATTAAAATTTATTAATATTGCTTTAATACCATTATTGATTGCACTTTTTGCGATAATTATGGGTATTAAGCGCTCAAGAAAAACAGTTGTTAATACTCCGGTAAAAGCATAAGGCGTAATGGATGATGAAAAAAAATACCGTATTAATTTTAATAGCTATTATTGCAATACTGATTACAGTATCAGTGCTGCTAAGTTCCAATTTTGATTCAAACCGAAGTGATGATCAAAGTGCCGGGCAAAAATTTATACCAAAACTTTACGATAAATTAAACGATGTCAGTAGTATTGAAATTACCAATGCCAGTGGTAAAGTTGTAATCGTAAAATCAAGCGAAGCCGATGGCCTTAGCAACATCTGGAAAATAAAATCAAAAGATAATTATCCCGGTGATGTCACTCAAATTCGCAAAACCTTAATTGAAATAGCCGAGCTTGAAAAAGTAGAAGCTAAAACCAAAAAAGAAAAAAACTACAGTAAACTGGGTGTGCAGTCATTTGATGAGGCCAGCAAAGTAGTAACTGGGCAAAGTTCTTATATTACAGTTAGCGCAGGGTCAGAAACATTAGCCTCGGTTATTATGGGTAACAAAAAATCCGGCCATACTTCACGTGCCAGAGGAATTAAAAATTTAAATTATGCACGCTTTGCTGATGATGCTCAGGTATGGCTCGTAGCGGGTAATTTAACCCTGCCGGCATTTAATAATTTCATGGACACCGAACTTACCAAAATTCCAGTTGCCCGTATTAAAGCAGTTGAAATTTCCCATCCGAAAGGCTCTGCGATAACCATTAGTAAAAAAAGTAAAACGGATAAAGACTTTGTCTTAAAACAATTACCAAAGAATAAAGAATTATCGGATCCGGGTATTTTAAATACTATCGCTTCTGCATTAAGCAATTTAAGTTTCGATGATGTTAGTAACAAAAGCAGTGATGATAAGTTCAACAATCCGGTTAAAGTGCAATTTGTCGCGTTTAATGGTTTAACAATTAATATGAATGTCGTTAATGCTGATAATAAATATTACCTATGGCTGGACGCAAAAAGCACAAAACCGCTTTTTAACAGCTTGAAGAAAGAAGATGTTGAAAATAAAGATAAATCACCCGATGCTAAACAAGAAGCGACTGACATCAATAAAAAGCACAGTCGGTGGTTATATACTATTCCGACCTATAGCGGCCAGATACTCACAAAGCAGTTAACTGATCTGATTAAAGCCAAAACACCCAAGAAAAAATAGTCTATTGTTAGTTAAAA
>JBGMRJ010000072.1:0-6063 GCA_048061315.1 Gammaproteobacteria bacterium | reverse complement strand
AAATTCCTTAATGATCTTAAACCCAATTCATTGTAGTCTTACCCCATGAAAAAACGTGGCCTGGGAAGAGATTTAAATGCATTACTGGGTGGTAATGCTAAGAAGATGGTGAATACCGCGAGTGATATGGGTGCTGAATCCAAAGACGGTGACCTGCGTAATTTACCGGTCGATGTCCTGCAACGTGGTCGCTTTCAACCCCGTCACGAGATAGAACCCGTAGCATTACAAGAACTTGCAGATTCTATTAAAGCACAAGGTGTAGTGCAACCTATCGTGGTCCGGCCTCTATCAGAGCCTGGCAAATACGAAATTATTGCCGGTGAACGCCGTTGGCGTGCCTGCCAGTTAGCCGGTTTGCATGAAATTCCTACCGTTATTCGCGATGTACCAGATCAAACAGCCATGGCCATGGCGTTAATCGAAAACATTCAACGTGAAGACTTAAATCCAATTGATGAGTCCATGGCACTACAACGCCTAATTGATGAATTTGGCTTAACGCAACAGGAAACCGGTGATGCAGTTGGTCGATCCCGTTCTGCCGTTGCCAACTTGTTGCGATTACTCAGTTTAAATACCGAAGTAAAAACCATGCTCGAAAAAGGCGAACTGGAGATGGGCCATGCCCGGGCACTGCTCGCGATTGAAGGTGGTAATCAAACCCTGATAGCCCGAGAAGTCGTCAAAAAAGGCTTATCGGTTCGCGACACTGAGCATCTGGTTCGCAAAGAAACACAAGCAAAAGACAACACCGGCACTAAACAATCCAGCAATCCAACCGATCCAAATGTGCAACAATTGCAATCTGATCTATCCGAAAAACTCGGTGCAAAAGTTCAAATTCAATACAATGCTAAAGGCAAAGGCAAACTGGTAGTGCAATACAACAGTTTTGACGAACTTGATGGCATCATTGAACACATCAAATAGCAGCTAAATCAATTAATTAGGGTTAGACCGACTTAATTCTTTGTTTTAATTTATATCGAGTCTGACCCCACTTATTTTGCATCTATATTATGTGCAATTATATTATTGAATAGCCACACAAAAAACTCCTGTTCTTAAAATGTGGTTATCTCCATTTGATCGCCTATAGTTAAATTAAGTCGACAAACATTTAGTATCTCGATTTTAAAAGGATTAAGCCTTCGATGAGCTAAGGAGTAGCGTCAATAGAATAAATTGTCATAGCTGTTCATACTCACAGAGCCTTATTCAGGCGTTATTTCCTTTATCTTCAAACTAAGATTTATTAGAATGAGGAACTTTTGATTAAAAATAGCCAATTATGGCTCGATCGTTAATTAAGTATTTAAGCAAGTTCGAATTTAAAATTAATTAATGACGGTATTGATTCATTTTTGACTTGGCATTATAATGCGCGCGCCCCTGTAGTCTATTGTTATGATGGTGGTGGAATTTAAATTAAGGTCACCAACCATGAATTTTGCTGAAAAAGCCTTTTGGCAAACTTTACTCAGACTCATATTGATTCAATCAGTATTGATCATCGGGCTGGCAGTGATACTTTTCGGTTTTTTTGAAAAGAGTGGCGAATTCTCCATGGCAGTTGTATACGGAGGTTTTGTTAGCATTACAGTCTCACTGTTACGCGCATGGCGATTAAAAATTGCCACGGAAGACGCCGATACTGCATTCGATGCTCGACTAGAGCCGACTACAGAAACCTTTAAAGGTCATTCGGAGTCTCTGCCTAAAACGGAATTAGTTGATACCTTGGAAAAGGATCCTGGCACCCTGGGTGGTGTTAATGCACTGGAACTCTATAAAGGCTTTGCCTTGGGATATCTGGCTGCAATTGCGCTATTAGCCGTGGGGCTTGGTGGCCTAAAATTGGCACCTGCAGCTGTCATTATCGGTTTTGTGACTGCGCAATTAGGACATTTTTTTGTTCGCCCCCCGAGACCGGGTGCAGGGCGACGACGCTAGAACCAATGGTTTTAGAAGTCATTAATGATCAAAGATCATTAAGGCTGTAACTATACGAATTTATTAAAATTTTTGAGTATTATAAAAATATGTCAACAGAGACTGGACTTACTTCTGCACAATACATACAACATCATTTAACCAATTGGACCTATGGTTTAAATTCAACTACCGATCATTGGGAGTTTGCTCGCTCTGCTGCTGAAGCTAAAGCAATGGGCTTCATGGCGATTCACGTTGATACTATGTTCTGGTCAATATTTTTAGGTGTATTTTTCTTATTCTTTTTTTATAAAGCAGCAAAACAAACTACTACAGGTATTCCAGGTGGTCTTCAAAATTTTGTCGAATGGATCGTAGAGTTTATCGACACCAGCGTTCGCGGTTCATTTTCACATAAAAATAGTTTGGTTGCACCATTGGCTCTAACGGTATTTATCTGGATTTTCCTAATGAATTTTATGGATTTAGTACCTGTTGATTGGTTACCAAAAGTGGCTGAATTCATTGGCGAAAAAGTTTTTGGCGCCGATCCACATCATATTTATTTTAGAGTGGTACCCACAACCGATCCAAATGCAACATTTGGTATGGCTCTGGCGGTCTTTGGATTAACAGTTTTTTATGGCATCAAGAATAAAGGTATCGGTGGTTATGTTGGTGAATTAACCTTACAGCCTTTTCAGTCAAAAAATATAATAGTGATGGGGCTCTTTATTCCGATTAATTTTTTATTGGAGTTTGTATCGTTAATTGCAAAACCAGTTTCATTAGCTTTACGATTATTCGGTAACATGTATGCCGGTGAAATGATTTTTATCTTGATAGCAATGATGTATAGCACTGGAGTTACCATGGGTTTATTAGGTGGATTCCTGCAACTGGGTTGGGCAATTTTTCATATCTTGATAATCACCTTGCAAGCATTTATTTTTATGACATTAACGATTGTATATATGGATATGGCTCATTCAGAGCACTGATTAGTTGGACAGGTTTCACAATGGTGTTTTAGTATTTTTAGAAACAAATTAAGTAATTTAAATTTTATAAAATTAGAAATAGGAGATAGTAATGAACGAAGCAATTGCAATGCTATATATCGCAGGCGCACTAATGATGGGTCTTGGTGCATTGGGCGCAGCAATAGGTATTGGTGTTCTTGGTGGTCGTTTTCTTGAAGGTGCGGCTCGTCAACCTGAATTAATTCCCATGTTACGGACTCAATTCTTTATTGTTATGGGATTGGTAGATGCGGTACCAATGATCGCTGTGGGTATTTCGTTTTATATTATATTCGCCGTCGCTGCTGTTTAATAGACGAGATTAAGACTTAAATTTGACGAAGGTTCAAATATGAATATTAATTTAACACTCATCGGGCAATCGATTGTTTTTGCATTGTTTGTCTGGTTTACAATGAAGTTCGTATGGCCTCCAATTATGACGGCGTTAACCGATCGTAAAAAAGCCATTGCAGACGGTATTGCTGCTGGTGAACGGGGTGCTCATGAAAAAGAACTGGCACAAAAGCGCGCCATTAAAAAAATAAATGAAGCCAAGCAGGAAGCTCAAGAGATTATTGCTCAAGCTCAAAAACGAGCCAGTGAAATTGTTGAAGCCGCCAAAGGTGATGCGCGAACGGAAGGCGAACGCTTGATTACGGCTGCCAACGCTGAAATCGAACAAGAAGTGAATCGGGCGCGTGAAGCATTACGCGGTCAGGTCGCAACGCTTGTTGTATCCGGTGCCAGTAAAATATTAAAACGTGAAGTCGATGCCGCTGCAAACGAAGACATCTTAAACGATTTAGTAGCACAACTTTAATAACGGAAAATTTAACCGCATGGCAGAAAAAAGCACTATTGCACGACCTTATGCTCAAGCCGCGTTTGATCTCGCTAAAGACAACAAGGATCTGAAATCCTGGGCTGAGATGTTACAGTTTTTATCAGCTGTGATAGCTGACGATACTATGTCTCAAGTGATTCATGATCCGCAATATCAAACTCAGGATTTAATTGAGATGATATTGAATATTGCCGGGGATAGATTAAGTAAACCTGCGCAAAATTTTGTGCGCGTTGTTGCAGCTAACAAACGCTTAAACGTGTTACCTGAAATTGCAGAAATTTATGAGATTCATCGTGCTGACGAAGAAGGAACAATTGATGCTGAAGTTATTTCTGCCTTTGAACTAAGTGCTGGGCAAAAGCAAAATCTGGTTGATGCACTGAAAAAACGTCTTGGCCGGGAAATAAATCTGACCACAAAAATTGATGAGTCACTTATTGGCGGCACTATTGTACGTGCTGGTGATATGGTGATTGATGGTTCTATTACAGGACAACTGACTAAACTGGCACACACGCTTACCGCGTAAGTAATGGCCATAAAGAGGAAATAAAAAATGCAACTTAATCCCGCTGAAATCAGTGAATTAATCAAGAAACAGGTTGAGAATTTTGACTCAACAACTGAAGCCCGAAACGAAGGCTCGTTAGTGAGTATAACCGATGGTATTGTTCGTATTCACGGACTAAACGATGTTATGCAAGGTGAAATGATTGAGTTTCCCGGCAACACTTATGGTATGGCATTAAACCTGGAACGGGATTCAGTCGGCGCGGTGGTACTTGGTGATTACTTGCATTTGACTGAAGGCGATAAAGTGAAATGTACCGGTCGTATTCTTGAAGTACCGATTGGCGAAGGATTATTAGGACGGGTTGTTGATAGTTTAGGTAACCCGATTGACGGTAAAGGTCCGGTTGAATCTTCAGGTACTTCACCAATTGAAAAAATTGCACCGGGTGTTATTGAACGTCAATCGGTTGATCAACCTGTGCAACTTGGCTTGAAATCAGTGGATGCCATGGTGCCAATTGGTCGGGGTCAACGCGAATTAATTATTGGTGACAGACAAACCGGTAAAACGGCAGTTGCGATTGATGCCATTATTAACCAGAAAGGCACTGGTATTAAATGTATCTACGTTGCTATCGGACAAAAAGCATCTTCGGTTGCCAACGTTGTTAAAAAACTCGAAGAACACGGTGCCATGGCGCACACGATTGTGGTTTCTGCGAGTGCCTCTGAATCAGCCGCTATGCAATACATTGCACCTTACTCCGGTTGTTCAATGGGCGAATACTTCCGAGATAAAGGCGAAGACGCGTTAATTATTTATGATGATTTAACCAAACAAGCCTGGGCATATCGTGAAGTATCATTATTATTACGTCGACCACCGGGTCGTGAAGCCTATCCGGGTGACGTGTTTTATTTGCATTCCCGTTTACTCGAACGCGCCTCACGAATTAATGCTGAAGAAGTTGAACGTTTAACCGGTGGTAAAGTGAAAGGTCAAACCGGATCATTAACGGCATTACCGATTATTGAAACACAAGCAGGTGACGTGTCTGCTTTTGTACCAACCAACGTAATTTCAATTACCGATGGTCAAATTTTCTTAGAGTCTGATTTATTTAACGCCGGTATTCGTCCTGCGATTAACGCCGGCTTGTCGGTGTCGCGTGTGGGTGGTGCAGCGCAAACGGCTATTATTAAAAAACTCGGTGGTGGTGTGCGATTGGATTTAGCGCAATATCGCGAACTTGCCGCATTTGCCCAGTTTGCTTCTGATCTCGATGAAGCAACCCGTAAGCAAATTGAACGGGGTCAACGTGTTACCGAATTAATGAAACAAAAACAATATTCACCAATGACAGTTGCTGAGCAAGCTGTGTCACTTTTTGCAGCGAACGAAGGTTACCTGGATGACGTTGACGTGAATAAAATTGTTGAATTTGAAGAAGCCATGCAATCCGGTATTAGTTCGGCCAATGCCGATTTGTTAGCAAAAATTAATGCCGATGGTAAATTTGATGATAGCGTTGCTGCCGATTTACGCAGTGCTATCGAAAAATTCAAATCAACCAGTACTTATTAATAATAGATGTTATCGATAGTATTTAATAAAGAGACCTAAAAAATGGCAGTTGGTAAAGAGATACGAACCCAGATTTCGAGTATTCAAAATACTCAGAAAATCACCAGTGCGATGGAAATGGTTGCTGCGAGTAAAATGCGTAAAGCACAAGATCG
>JBGMRJ010000071.1:0-15111 GCA_048061315.1 Gammaproteobacteria bacterium | reverse complement strand
GAGAAGTACTGTTATTAATAGTGCAGGGAGATTCAAATACTGATATAGCAGAAAGTTTGCATGTAACCTTAGCTACGATAAAGACTCACGTTGCAAATCTGTTTCAGATCCTCGAAGTCAGTAATCGATCACAAGCCGCCTATAAGGCCAGAAAAATGGGTATCATTCGTAAAGAAAATACCGTAACAGAATAGCGTAATAGAATCGTATTAATTAATAGTATTTGTCATAGCTGAAATCACCTCAAGATCAAAATTATTTTCATCAATTAAAAACCGAATTAGCGAACGTAATTTAGCGGGAGCCACGGGTTTGTGTAAAACTTTATAACCGTGGGATTTAATCTGCTTCATTCGGTATTCAGCAGTATCACCTGTGACGATTAACGCCGGTGCGGGTTTTTTCAAACTACCGTTAACTAATTTAATTGCCTGAATTCCAGTCTCATTATCCTTTAAACGATAATCAGCGATAATAATATCAGGTGCCAGTGTTTCAGGTGTTAATAGTTCACATGCTTCGTTTCCGGATTCTGCTGTTGTCACGGTAAACCCCCAGTGACTGAGTAAACTATACATACTGCGGCGTATCATCGCATCATCATCAATGACCAAAACATGGTTATCACTAATCCCTTTAAGCTCACATTTTAAACGTAAGCGGGATGTATCAGTAAGGGGTTTTGTTTTCGTAACAGGAACCGTAACTGCAAACACCGAACCTTGCCCATATTGAGAAATAAGCTCAAGGGGGTGATTTAATAATCGTGATAATCGTTGCACGATCGATAGCCCAAGTCCTAGGCCTTGACTTTTATTATGATCCGCCGTGGTAATTTGATAGTACTCTTTAAAAATTTCAGATTTTTCTTCATCTGGAATCCCAATTCCTGAATCCCGAACTTCAATTCGAATGTGATTTCCACGTTTTCGTGCAGCTATTAAAACGCTGCCTTCAGTTGTATGTTTTAATGCATTCGATACCAGATTATGAATAATACGGCTTAATAAATTTCGATCACTTTGTATATTGACATCCGGAGCCATTACGCGAAGATTTAATTGTTTGGTTTTAGCAATACTATTGTATTCAAGCCCAATGGTATCCAGTAATTCCCGAAGCGAGAAAATTTCAATAAGTGGCTCCACTGTACCACTGTCTAATTTTGAAATATCCAATAACGCATCGAATAGGCCATGCAATGCCGTGGTTGAAATTTTTATGTCACGAATTAAATTACTTAATTTTACATCGTCATTTCGTTCAGATAATTCTTCTATTAATAAAGTTTGAGCATGAATAGGTTGACGAAGATCATGGCTCGCGGATGCCAGAAATCGGGATTTATCTTTATTGGCTTGTTCAGCTTCATTTTTCTGAATTTCAAGTTGCTCGGCAAGTTCGGTTACTTCAAACCGATGCCGTAGTGTTTCGCGTAAAGTATTGTGTGATTTTAAATAAAACGATAGTAGTACGATGAAATAAAATAATACAGAAAGCGAGAAAGTTGCGTGCAAATCATCACCATTTAATGCAAATTGAAATGCAATTGGTGCTAAGACCGGAATTGTTACAGCGAAGAAAACGGATTTCTCAGCAGCAGAAATGAACGCCATTAAAGTTGCAATCACCAATAAAATGACAAATAAAAATACCTGCAGTTCAGTCTGTTCCGGTTTATAAAAAATGATTGCAATTGATCCCCACAGCATGCCACGAATTAAACCAATGGTATTTAATCTGCTTTTCCAATAGTGAAAATTTGTTGAGTCAATCGTTGATTTCCGGGCTTTGTAAATATAAAACGAAGAGATCAGCAATGTGAAAAAAGTTAGTGAAGACCATATTATTAATGTTAGTTCATGCACTTTACCCAAAAAGATAAAAAAAGTACCCAGTAAAATTATCATGGTACTGAATGAAAAAATGGGTATTTGTTGAAATGTCAGTTTAAGTAATTCATAACGTATCGTATCGAGTTCATCGTACGTCAGGTTTAATTTAACCGTTTGGGTAGCCATGTTACTGTCGAATGCAGCTTGCATAAAATCATCCTTGTAAATTAAAACTCCTACTTAGTGAAACAGTATCATATCAGGATTAAAATCGTCAGTAGTAGAGTTGTTATTTCGAAAACTCAATTTAATAAAATTAGGATGTTATTACCCCTGATATCACCTGCTTCAGTATTAAATCATTAATATCAGTAGCTTAGTTTATCATATGCGATAAATTACCAATTAGTATATAACGGCATATACTTTAGTTATGGCATCGTATTACACGGGGCAATTCGAAGAACTAATTAATATGAAACAACAATTTGAAAGTTACTGACGTTATTAAAATTATTTAAAGCTAAGCGTAAGATCGAGGGCGTTAACTATCAAACCCAAATCAAGATACTTATGACGATTTGGGTTGAATAAATTATAAATAATTAGTGACAATTTGACGAAATATTTTTAATTCTATTTTTTTCATGATGGTGTGTAACAGAGTTATTATCGAAACTGACGATAATACGATATCAGTCATCTTCTGAGAAATATCTTTGGTGTATGTCATTAAATCAATAATATTGTTTTTATAAGTTTTACTATAATTATCACTCTCCAATATCAGGAAGACCACATCCTCGGCCGTTGTTATAGATCTGGGTTTCTTCTGTGTTTGTCCCTGACTTTGTTGATTAAATTCATTAATAAATGAATTGACACTATTGTTGATACCGCCAAAAATTATTGTATCCCACTCACCGGCTGATAATTTTTCACATAGAATGGTAAGATTGTTTATAGCGAGTTCTGAATATTGTTCGAATTTAATTTCTATATTATCAAGATCAACAAAATCAGCGAGTAAATTTTCTTCATCAGTAAAAATTTCATACCATTCATCTAACTCAATATTTTTTGTTTTATCCTGACTTGCTTCGGGAGTTAATATATAGAATAGACATTTTTTGTTTTTGGTTTGGCTTGCTTTATTATTATTTTGAGCAGATTTAATTGAGTTTTCAAGGGCAATGATAGAATTTAATAAAATGCGATCACCTGGTTCTTTGCAATAATCTAAATGTTCAATTGCACACGTTATAATTGTTTCAAAGTTGTTTTCATTTACAGTTGGCGAATTAATGAACGGATTGAGTTTTGATAAATTCATATTTGAGTTACCCGATGCACAACTTAACCCGACGCCTGTAATTTGTATGTTTTGCTGATGAATTGTCATAATCCTTGTTAGGATAAAGAGACAAAATCAAAGTGGCTTATTTGTAACCTGGTAATCCCAGACAGGTTTAAAGCCACTTTGTTTTGTTCTACACCCACTTCCCTGGTTGATGTTAGTTAATATCAAAATTAATATGTGTGATTATCATATTCCTGATCGAAATTTCTAACATCAGCCGAAAGGATGAATTGAAAATAAATGTGATCCAGTTTTATATAAATTCAAACAGGATCACATTTTATCGTAGACCATACTTTTGGTTGATTCACAGAATGATTTTAAAATCTATTATTAAAGCAGATTTACTGTAAACAATATTTTACAGATACATAACAATAATGGAGAAAGTCATGGACGATATCAAATTACATCTTAATAATTATTTCAATATTATTTTACCTATAGTGATGGTTCTACTGCTGAGTAGCTGTGGTGGTGGTTCGAGTTTGCCACCTAAGCCGAATGTTCTGGAAGTTACGCGTGCACTGTGCAGCGATGGACTTGATAATGATGCTAATAATCAAACGGATTGTGCTGACAGTAACTGTAGCAATACTTCATATTGTTCAGCAAATGGAATTGCTGGGAAAAAAGACGTGCAAGATAAATGGTTGGACCATTGGGATTTGTTACCGCGAAAGGCAGTCACTTTGGCAGATGCTGAAAAAATATGTGCGGGTATCGGTGCACGCTTGCCAACAGCAACCGAATTATTTCGTAATCGTTACGTTGATAATACCAGTCTATTAACAGTTGATGACGCTTATAAAGGAAATGGCGAGGAATGGTTATGGACTTCAATTAAACGAACGGATCAATCGCAACAGTTTATTATAAGGTTAAGTGAAGGTGCTATACCGCCATCGGGAACACCGCGCACCGGTAATGTAACAGCATCAGCAAATACCGAGTTACGTCAGTTTCGGTGTATTTGGCCAATCAATGCTAAAGTAACCACCGGTTTCACAAAAGAACGATGTTTTAGCAAGCCCGGAGAAAATTGTTTTAAGGTATCAGAAAATGTAAACATGGATAGTAAACAACGGGCACCACTTGATTATGCCGGAGCCGCTCAAGAGTGCCGAATGTCAGGTGCAAGTCTGCCGGTAGTGGCTGACTACGCAACTGCAATACAAGCGGGTTTACCTCATGGTACTAATTTATGGAACTATACCGCGAATGCAATTTCATGGTTCTCAACTAACCCCGCTAATTTAAGTAATAATTACGGTGTCTCGATTGTTCGATTTAATGATCTAAAAGCTCCTTACTGGAGTTATATTAGTGGTGATCGTGGTGCAATTGCACATCCATCAACGGTTCATATGAATTATCGATTTCGGTGTATTGGATTAGAAGATGCTTCGCGTATCACCTTGCCTGTTGAGCCAACATGCCAGGGAAGTCAATGTTTTCAATTGAATGATGCTCGTTCAATGTTAATAGCAGATAACAGTGATCGTACCGCTACTACTTTTGCCGTGGCATTAGATACCTGTCGGGAGCTAGGTGCTGATATACCCAATCAGGCTGAGTTTTCAGATTTGGTTCGAGCGGGTTGGGATAATGGCTCCAATACATGGCTGTGGATGGCTGATCCGGTAGTTTATTCTGACGTTAATAAAACTGACCCGGCTAATCTGATTTTAACAAAACATCATTATCGAAATGCAGTCGGTAAATGGAGCGGAAAAGGATTATCAAACTGGACGTATCGAAACGGACTGGGAGCACCTCGTGAAGCAAACATAGCCAGTGCTTATCGTTGCGTGTGGCGTGGACGGCTTGGGAAATTACCTACGGCTTGCACTACAGGTCAGGTAATCAAACGTCAAGGTGACAGCTTCGTGTGTGTTAATTCTGTCACTGGTGATTCAAACGGTAATGCTAATCCTAATGGCGATCATCAAATTGATGCCTGGGGTAATGCCTGGGATAAATTTACCCGACCTGCAGAAAAATACAGCACGGCGAATCAAAACTGCCAACAATTGGGAGCACGCTTACCAACAGCGAATGAATTGTATGCAGCCCGGGGTGCTACTAAATACCTACCCCCAATTGTTGATGTTGGTAGTGCAAACTTAAATCTTTGGACTTTAAACCCGGCAACAACTATTGGACATCATACCCTGGTTTCAATAATATCAGCTGACGTATCAAGTGATGTTGAAACGAATCCACATGAATATCGTTGTATCTGGCCATCGTTAAAAGGCAATGTTCTTTCCGGTCGTGCTTGTTATGGCAATCCGGCTAAACCCTGTTTTCAGGATTATGTTGATAGCACCGGTACTAAAGTTAATGAAGAAATGATAGCCGATTCTGAAGACCGGCTTGCACTGACGATGACTGCGGCTATCACCGAGTGTCAGCAAGCAGGTGGAAAATTACCGGATTTACGTGAGTTTGCAAAGTTAACACATAATGAATGGAAAAACGGCAGCAATAAATGGTTGTGGATTAATGATAGTATGTACTGGTATAACGGTGGATATGGTTATGCATTAGGCCGTTGGAGTGGTAGCGCAACAAAATCATGGCAATACCAAAATCCTGCAATGGGAGCCGTTGGTGTTGCTACAAAGCCTAGAAATTTTCGCTGCATTTATTCAACTGTTGTACGCTAAAATTTATAAATTCAATTCATCTTTAAATGGAATATTAAAATGACTACTGAAAATAATGGAAGTATTGTTACCGGACTAGAAAGTTTTAAGCAGAAATTAAAATTAGTTGATTATGGATTATTAATCGATAAATATTTTACCACTCAGAATTTATTTATATCCGGGGGAATAATTTTATTTTTTATAATTTTAATGGCTATGATTTTAATATTTCGAATGAAGTCGGATAATATTGTTGAAATTGAAATTCCAAGGCTTGAAATTTTTGAGAAAAGAATTACCGAGTTACAAGAACAACAGGAATCGCTTAATGGGAATTTGATTGAGTTGACCGAGTATATCAAAGCACTAAATAAAACGGATAAAAAAATAATAACAATAACAGACAAAAAAACATCAACTGATGACTTACCCAATTTATTACCTGATGAAAATAAAAGCACAGAATTGAGTTTGATAAACCCGGGAAATGCTGTCAGCAATCCTGTCGGTATTGATCCAAAAAATGAGGTAAATCTGGATACAATCAAAAAACAGCCCACTTCAAGCATGATGGTTTTATTTAATTCTGAAATGGTTGATCTTGATTGGAAGAATAAAAATGAAATTAAAATTATAGATACTCTGGAGAAAACCAAATTTGAAAAAACCTGGTTTGAGAATCTTGAGTGTAAATCGAGTATATGTGAATTAGTGGTTACTCACATTAATAAATCAGATTCCGATAATTTTATGAATGCGATTTTAGTAGAAATGGATGGTTTTACCGGGAAGATACATTCGGAAGAAAGTCTCGTTGGTAAATTTAGAATCAGCCTATTATTGCAAGAAAAAACATCAAACGTAGTAAAGGAAGATAAAAAGGGAAAATCAACAAAAATATTAGCGCTTAATAAAAAACAGCCTAAGAAAAAAAGATTAAATATTGAAGATAAGTTTAAAAAAGAAAATATCGATAATCGCTGGAGAAAATTAATTGAATATAAAATTAAAACAATACTGGATCAGCGTCAATTCCAAAAAACCTGGTTTGATCAACTGTTGTGTAAAACTAGTGTTTGTAAATTAGTAATTACTCATGATAAAAAATCAACTTCCAGGAAATTTATAAAAGACTTTCCACTAGCGTTAGGTGAGTTTGATAAGAAAAAAGCAAAAGTGAGAAAAAATAAAAATGGCAATTATAAAACCACATTATATCTTCAGCAACGTGTCGAGGTTACCATGAAAAGTAAAAAATAAATTTGTTATTATCAATATTTATGAATGTTTTACGAGCTGTAAATCATGCACAAATTGAAATGTAATTGCATTACATATAAGATTTTAGTTCTTCACCCGGATCGGGTAATCCGGCAATTTTCCAGGCTTCGACACCTTTGCTGGTGAATAAGTCAGTGATGCAATGTGGACCCAAATGTGATTCGTGGCAAATAACTCTGACTGGGCTTACTGCCCCTGTTTGATAATAATGTTCCCGTAAGCAACGTAATACTTCATAATGGTCTTTTGATAAATTACCAAGGCCATCTAGTGATGCAATTTGTTGTGCAATTGCTTCATTCCATTCATTAAAATTAACAAGGAATCCATCTTCATTAAATTGTGTCGTTTTCATGATATCTACTCCTTACTTTATGTAGCTAATTCACTAACGCATCTTTAAACTATACTTATGGTATAGGTCGGTTTATATTTGGAATCAAGAGATTTTACACAGGAATACATATCCAATTGTATTATCCATGACACTTGATTAAACGCTGAGCTTTCCTATTATTTGATATACCGGCAAATTAGTAAGAGGATTTCATTATGATTCTACGAACGACAACTGATCCGATATCAATGCATGAAGTTTCTGATCCCGAAAATCATCCCTGTGTTTATGACGGAGATGGTGATAATGGTTTGGAAATATATTTTGAAAATGAAGAAAATCGAAGTTTGTATTTGAATTTCGAAATGGATAATAAAATTGTATTACAGGGAAATGACACCGAAGACTATGTTGCCGAAGGTTAATAGGCTCATCGATTAAAAGTGTCGACAGTATTGACGTTTGAGTGAAAGAATATTGTTGAATTGTCCTAAATTCAATAATTTCTGGCACACGGTATGGTATTGCTCCGCGGGGAGTAATATCGAATAGCGTTAGCTGCAATATTTTAATACTAATAATCAATAAGTTACAAAAACTATTGTGACTTTTAAATTCCTCTTAAAAGTAGTAACTATTCTTAAAGTTCTAAGGGCTATCAGCCGATAAGTATAAAATTCATACAATATCATAATAATTTCAGTATACGTAAAACAATAATAAATCGGATTAAAATATGAGCAAACAAATTGATGTCATTTTAGTTGATGATAATCCCGGTGATGTAAGACGAATTAATACATTTTTATCAAAATCGAACAATGAACAATTCTCGTTAACAACCTTTGCTCGTATTACTGATGCAATCGAAGAATTGTCCAAAAACTCCTATAATGTCATGCTGCTTGATTTAAGCCTACCGGATGGTTCTGGTATCCGTATCCTGAACAAAGCCCATCAAGTTGTTCCAGATATGCCAATTATCATAATAACGAATGAAGAAGATGATGAGCTTGCAATCAAAGCTGTGCAATCCGGTGCGCAGGATTTTATTGTGAAGAATACTTTTGATGCCAGTTTATTATTTCGCTCCATTCGTCATGCAATTGAGCGGAAACGGCTTTGGGTTAAGCTGGCGCAAACTGAAAAACGTGAACATTTTCTCGCAACACGTGATGTCTTAACCGGATTACCGAATCGGTATACCTATAATGATCGATTAAAACGTGGTTTAAGTTATTGTAATCGTTATGGTGGCAAGTTAGCTGTGATGTTTATGGATTTAGATCGATTTAAATTTGTTAACGATACACTTGGACATAAGGTGGGTGACATATTATTAAAAGATGTCGCTAAGCGAATACAAACGTGTCTACGTGAAACTGATATTGTTGCACGCCTTGGTGGTGATGAATTCATATTTTTATTACCCAAAATAGATCAATCGCTTAAAGCCGCTAAGGTTGCCAAACACATTTTAAAAGTGTTGAAAAAACAGTTTTTTATTGAAGAACAGGAAATTTACATTAGTGCCAGCATTGGTATTGCGATGTATCCAAATGATGGTGAGGATGCCACACAACTCATTCAAAATGCGGATATGGCGATGTATAGTGCCAAAGAGTCCGGCAGAAACAAATATGATTTTTTTACAAAAAAAATGAATCAAGTGGTTACCAATCGATTGCGATTGGAAAATGATATTCGTGCGGCGTTAAAAAATAATGAATTTTATCTGGAATACCAACCCGTTATAAATACCCGAACACGGAAAATGGTTGGAACCGAAGCATTAATTCGCTGGCGACATCCCAAAAAAGGACGGCTCTATCCCAATTCATTCATCAGCATTGCAGAAGAAACGCGCCAAATTATCAAAATTGGTAACTGGGTTCTGGAACATGCCTGTACTCAAAATAAAAAATGGCAGCAAAATGGTTTTAGCTCAATTCGAATTGCTATTAATGTTTCTGCAGTGCAATTTACTCAAATGAATTTTGTGAGTAAGGTTCGTGATATTTTAGAACGAACTGGAATGGAGGGGAAATATCTTGAATTAGAATTAACAGAAGGTATTTTAATGCAGGATGTAGAATTTACGATATCTGTATTATCAGAGCTTCGTGATCTCGGAATAAGAATATCTATTGATGATTTTGGTACAGGATATTCATCGATGAGTTATCTTAAGAAATTTCCGTTGGATATTTTAAAAATTGATCAATCCTTTATTAAAGATTTACCTCATGACCCAAAAGATTCTGCAATCGTAACCGCGATAGCTGAAATGGCGAGAGGCTTGTCATTAGAAATAATTGCCGAAGGAATTGAAACACTCGAGCAAAATAATTTTGTGAAAAAAGTGGGTTGTGATTGCATGCAGGGTTTTTACCTGCAAAAGCCGGTGGCTGCAGCAGCTATCTCGAAATTTATCAAGCAAAATGTAAATAAGTCACACGGTTTTTAATTCTTCCAGGTCGGCAATTGCTTCAGCGGCGATTTCTTTAACTTCTTTATTTTCATCCAGTAAACACTCTTTTAATGTTGTTATCGCATCTTTATTTTTTGTTAGCGATAGATAAAAACAGGCATCACTTCGAATGCGGGCAAGATTATTTTTTGTCATCATCAGTAGAGCTTCATAAATGGTATTGAGTTGTTTTGCCTCAAGTGACTCAAAAATGGCTGAGATACCAACTCGGATTGATAATGAAGTATCGACATCTTCAACGAGTAGCAGGGTGGCATGCAACCAGTCTGGATAGTCATTCAGTAAATTAGTCAGATCATTAATTTTACCTTGATCTAATAACATGAAACAATATTTGCTAATACCCTCGAGTGTTTTGCTATTGTTACACCATTCTTGTAATTCAGATTCTGAATGTAAACCTTCTAACTCAAAACTGCCTAACGGAAAAGTAAATTGAACCCAGGGGACTGTTCGGGTGTTATATATCTCAACAGCTTCGGGTTGTTCTGTTAAATTAATAATATTTAAATTTGAAATTTGGCCGGATTTTATTAACGGCATTAAACCTTCCAGTACGGTAGGGCAGTGAGGACAACTCGAGCTTAGTAGCATTGTTACACTGATAGTGGTTGTTTTTTGTGATGTCGATATTTTAGTTGAAGTCATTTTACTTAATCTTGAAATAAATTATTGTTTAGTTTATACAGCTAATCTTCGTTATAAATTTTACCAATATTAAAAATGTGATGGAATCGATATTTTTTAAATGTATTAAATTAAGTTGAACTTAATGAATATCGAGTAGTCTATAACTGTAATGCGCTTGTCAGCGTATCTCCGCTTTACTCCCTTGCGGAGAGAACTATTCGGTTCCCAAGCTGAATAGTAATTTTAAACCCGGATTAATGCGATTATCCGGGTTTTTTTTTAAATCTAATTTTAGCCTTTGAGCCATTCTAAAATGTGCGCTTGCGCTTGTTCAACGCCTACTTTTTTCGTCGCAGAAAATAACTGGATTGACACTAAGGAGTAACCGGCCAATGATTTTTGAACTTGTAACAAAGTTGCTTTCGCAGGGCCTTTTTTTAGTTTATCAGCCTTGGTTAACAAAATGTGAACTTGCATACCAACAGAGTCACACCATTGTAACATTTGCTGGTCAAAATCAGTTAGAGGGTGTCTAACATCCATTAATAATATCAGTCCTTTAAGTGACTGTCGTTCTTCAAAATAGCGGCTCATCGCCTTACCCCAATCTTGCTTTACTTTAGTTGGAACTTTGGCAAAACCATAACCGGGTAAATCGACTAAACGTCGATTATCATCAAGCTTGAAAAACACCAGGTGCTGAGTTCGCCCTGGTGTTTTACTAATTCTGGCCAGCGCTTTACGGTGGGTTATCGCATTGAGTGCACTCGATTTTCCAGCATTAGATCGGCCTGCAAAAGCGACTTCAGTGCCGGTATCTGCCGGTGCCTGTTCGGGTTTTGGAACGCTGATTAAAAAGTCAATATTTTGAAATTCTTTTTGGTACATATTAAGTGTTCAGTTTCAGTACAGATTGTGTTGAGTATACTGTAAGTTAATGGATGTTATGCCGTGTTTTCTGGTATCGCACTATATCGGTGCTGATATCGAAAATCTATCCCTATATACATTACCTATATAAGGTATGGATGATAATCATGGTAAAATGCGTTATTAAGGGAACTTATGACCATTAATAAATTGTGGTTAAATTGCTACATTTTGCTGGCTTCACTTGACCCGAGTTGCTCAAATTGGTATATAAGGATTCCATAATTTACATTGCAATGGCATTCATTTGTAATAGTGCATCAGCGATTGATTTTGATGCTTTTGAATATTACCTGCAATTTACACTAAATTTTGTATTAGGAGAAATTTAAATGAAAACAATAAGTTATATAGCTTCAACCGTATTATTGATGTCTGCTAGTTCTGTTTTTGCTGCTGGTGATGTCGCCAAGGGTGAAGCAGTCTATAATAAAGCTTGTTTTGTATGCCATAAAGCGGGTGTTGCAAATGCACCGAAATTAGGTGATAAAGCAAACTGGGCACCTCGCATCAAACAAGGCGAAGCTAAAATGGTAGAACACGCAATTAAAGGTTTTAAAGGTAAAAAAGGTTTCATGCCTGCAAAAGGTGGACGAGCTGATTTATCTGATGAAGCCGTGACTGATGCTGTTGCTTATATGGTTTCAAAATCTAAATAGCATTTTGGTTAATTAAAAACTCGATTACAGTGGGAACACAGAAAATGTCAATAAAATTCATAATGGTTAGTTTATCAGTTGGTGTTTTAGCCGCTACATTAAATACAGCAGTATTTGCTGCGGGTGATGCTGCTGCCGGTAAAGCAAAATCAGCAAGTTGTGCTGGTTGTCATAATCCTGATGGTAATAGTGCAAATCCAATGTGGCCAAAATTAGCAGGACAACACCAGAAGTATATTACTAAACAGTTAATGGATTTTAAAGCGGGCAAAACACGTAAAGATCCTTTAATGGCTGGTCAGGTTGCAGCTTTATCTGAAACAGACATGAAAGATCTGGCAGCGTATTTTTCATCACAAAAAATTTCTGCAGGTACAGCCGATGAGAAAATGGCCGAACTTGGTGCAAAAATTTATCGTGGTGGTAATTCAGCATCCGGCGTAGCGGCATGCATGAGTTGTCACGGGCCAAGTGGCAAAGGAAATCCTCTTGCTAATTTCCCATCCCTTGCTAGTCAACATGCGGTTTATTTAGAGAAAGCGATGAATGATTTTAAATCAGCAGGGCGATCTAATGATGCTGGTAAAATGATGCAAAATATCGCAGTTAAAATGACAGATAAGGAAATTAAAGCCGTAGCGTCTTATATTCAAGGACTACAATAATCTGTTTTTAAGTTAATGCTAATAAAGGGTGGTCTTTGACCACCCTTTGTTGTTTCTAAAGTATCGAAAATTTTGTTAGGTATTAACACTCTATAGGATTGAACCAATATTATAATAAACGTTCGAAACAAAGAGTAAATTAACCCGATTATGGTGAAGGAGAGATTATTAAAATGATAAGTAGCTATACAAAATTGAAAGCAACATTATTAATTCTGAGCATGGTTTTTTTTAGTTTAAATGTCGGGGCAGAAAATTTTGTTGAAGGTGTACATTATAAGAAAATCACACCAAGTGTCGGAACGGCTGATTCAAGTAAGATTGAAGTGCTAGAGCTATTTAGTTATGGTTGTCCTCACTGTAATAGTTTTGAAGGACCAATACACCAGTGGCTAAAATCAAAACCGGCAAATGTCGATTTTGGACGACGTCCAGTTTCATTTGGCCGTCAAGTCTGGGCTAATTATGCGCAGGCATATTACACTGCAGAAGTTCTTGAAGTGCTAGATAAAGTTCATGCACCAATATTCAATGCAATCCATAAAGAAAAAAATCGATTAGCAGATGTTGCCAGTATTCGAAAATTATTCATAAAAAATGGTGTGTCGGGTGATGATTTTGAATCAACATTTTATTCTTTCGCTGTGGATGCCCGATTACGGCGTGATCAGCGAACTCTGGGCAAATATCAGGCTAATAGTGTGCCTACGATGATTGTTAATGGTAAATATCGAATCGACAGTTCAATGACCGGTCACAGTAATGAAAAGATGTTAGCAGTTGTTAACTACTTGATTAAGAAAGAGTCAAAAAAATAATTAGTGACACGCCATTATTTCTTTAATGGCGTGTGTTAATTACTGCTAAAATTAATAGTGTAGCAGCTAAATTCCATCACCAAATTCAATAAAGTTAGGCTAGATTTGGCCGATATTTACTCTATAAATAGTGTAGTAGTGCACAGAGGGTTGCTTTATTTATACGGTAGACTGCGTACTATAGATGTCTGGCTAGAATCAAGCATGTCAGGCTAACACTAAAATAACAAACAAAAACAATACTGAAGACCAATGAATACTACTACTAACATAGCAATAAATAATTCTCGATTTGATAATTCGATGACAGAAGCGATGGATAGTGGTGCTAAAAATGAAATCAGGGTGATGAGTTATAATGTTCAAGTGGGTATTAATAGTGCGCGCTTACACCACTATTTTACACACAGTTGGAAGCATGTAATTCCTCACTCACAACGCATAGTGAATATGAACCATATTGCAAATATCATACAGCAATATGATATTGTTGGCTTACAGGAAGTTGATGCAGGTAGTTTACGCAGTAATTTTATTAACTTAACTGAATATTTGGCTGAACGTTCGAAGTTTCCCTTTTGGTTCCATCAGGTCAACCGCAATTTAGGTCGATTTGCGCAGCATAGTAATGGCATGGTCAGTCGAATAAAACCAACCGAAGTTCAAAGCCTGAAGTTGCCGGGCATTATTCCCGGGCGACGTGCGATTATGGCAAAATTTCAAACTACCGAAGATCCTATTGTATTTTTTATATTGCATTTATCCTTGACTGGTCGTGCACGTTTGAATCAACTTGCTTTTATTGCGGAACACGTAAATGAATATAAACATGCCGTGGTTATGGGAGATATGAATTGTCGGCCTGGAAGCCATGAAATGTGCATGTTATTTAACAGGACTAATCTTCATGAGCCACTTGAAGATAAATTTACATTTCCAAGTTGGAAGCCGCAACATAATATTGATCATATTCTAGTTACCTCCGGTTTAAAAGTATCGAGTGTTCAAGTCGATACTCAACAGTTCTCAGATCATTTACCAATATCATTAAAAATCACGTTACCGGATTCAGTGTATTTAACCAGTGAAGATATTACCTAGTTACTAATTGGATAACATCAATGTCAGCAACTGAAAAAAATGATTGGAAAAAGAAATATTTTGATAGTTTAAAAGAAATTGAAACCAGTGAGAAAAATTGGGAAAAGATAGAAGATTTATTACGGCTCGGTATTTCTCGATTAACATTAATAGCTGATGCAACTGATAATAAGAAGCTTAATGATCAAATAGCCTTATTACGAAAATCGATTCGCGAGGGAACTGAAAGTAAGCGGTTAGTATTATTAATTGAAAATATATCCGAGGACATTAAAAAAATACCAGATGATTCTGCGGAAAAGAAAAATAATAAATCTGACGAGAGTCAAACAGAAATAATAACGTTACTA
>JBGMRJ010000070.1:0-15185 GCA_048061315.1 Gammaproteobacteria bacterium | reverse complement strand
GCTTTTCCAATAGCTGTTGTCCCTTTTGAATGGCAGGGTAAAACTAAAGTGCCTGAAGATATAGGTGCAATAATAACAAATGATTTACGCCGTAGTGGTCAATTTTCACCTATCGATAAAAAATCATTTTTAGCTCAGCCACACTCAAGCAGTGAAGTAAATTGGGATAACTGGAAAATTTTAAAAGTAAATAACCTTGTTGTCGGCTCAATTAAAGCCTTGCCATTAAAACCCAAGCAGGAACAACAATATAAAATTGCGTTTTACCTGCTTGATGCAAAAAAGGGTACACAATTAAAAGGTCTCAGTTTAGAAACGAATGCCGGTAAATCACAATTAAGAACCATTGCTCATATAATCAGTGATATTATTTATGAAAAACTCACTGGAATAAAAGGTGCATTTAACACCGATATCGCCTATGTTAAAGTTGTTACTAATGACAATAAACGAACCTTCTTATTAGCAATTGCAGACTCAGATGCGGAAAACGAACAAATTATATACCATTCAGATCAACCGATATTATCGCCAAGCTGGTCACCCAATGGAAAAAAATTGGCCTATGTATCCTTTGCAACGGGTAAAGCTGCAATCGTAATTCAGGCACCCGGGAATAGTGAGGATATTATACACATTCGTTCAAAAAGTGGCGCAAATAGTGCACCATCCTGGTCTCCTGATGGCAGTCGTCTGGCGCTAACCGTCCATAAAGATGGCAATTCAGAAATTTTTATTTATGAACTCGCGACACGCCGGTTTACTCAGATAACCCGAAATTACGCCATCGATACTGAGCCAACCTGGATGCCGGACGGTTCAGCAATCCTGTTTACCTCAGATCGGGGGGGTAGTCCACAAATTTACTCAATTTCGGTTAATAAATATGGTGTTAATGGTCGACCCCGGCGTCTAACATTTGACGGTAGCTATAATGCTCGTGCTATTGTGTCAAATGATGGGAGATATGTCGCATTTGTGCATCGAATAGAAGGAAATTTTCGCATTGCTACGATAGAATTAGGATCGAGCTCGATGAGAATCCTGACAGAATCCAGTTTGGATGAATCACCGAGTTTTGCACCGAACAGTACCATGATACTTTATGCTACTATTTATAATAATCGGGGCGTACTTGCTGCTGTTTCAGTTGATGGAAGAGCACAACAAAGATTAAGCCTTAGCTATGGTGATGTTAAAGAGCCGGTTTGGTCGCCTTTTAGAAAGCAATAATAATAAAGTTAAAAAAAACTAAAATAATTAATAAAAATCTAATATAATAATTTACTTCAAAAAAAACAGGAGAAAATCCGTGAATAAAATTTTAAAATTAATCTTGTTAGGTGCTGTTGCTGTTACTTTAATTTCGTGTGGCTCTGATCCAAAGAAAGATGAATCAGAAATGCCTGCTACGACTGCTGAAGAGACTCATATGGAAACAAAACCAACAGAGGAAGTTGCTACTAGTGAGTTAGATCAAGGATTATTGGCAAAACGAATAATCTACTTTGGTTTTGATGAATCCACAATTAGTGATGATGATCGTGAGTTTATCTCTGCTCATGCCAAATACTTATCTGAAAATAGCAATGAATCAGTTGTTTTAGAAGGTCATGCTGATGAACGTGGTACCCGAGAATATAATATTTCCCTGGGTGAACGACGTGCAAAAGCAGTGATGCAATTATTAGAAGTGCAAGGTGCTGCAAAATCTCAGATTCAGATTATCAGTTTTGGTGAAGAACGTCCTGTTGCACTGGGTCATGATGAAGATTCATGGAGCCAAAATCGTCGTGTAGAGATATTGTATTCAAATCATTAATTTATGTTGTAAGGTTGGATAGAATTAATGTTGAATAAGTTCGCGATTAACTTTAGTTGGTATTTATTCAGTGGATTTTTGGTGCTGATCACGGTCGGCACCAATGTTTCTGCTGCTCCACGTAAACCCGTGTTTAGTTCGAGTAGTGATTCGTCAAATCAGAATTCTCCACAAACCATTGAAAATCGTATAGCACGACTTGAACGGTTATTGGAAAGTCAGAGTATGGTTGATTTGCTGGTGCGTATTGATAATATTCAGGCTGAATTACAAATGATGCGGGGTGATGTTGAAGTTATCAATCATTCAATTGATGACCTTAAAAAACGACAACGTGATTTGTATATTGATATTGACCGTCGACTGGTACAAATAGAACGGGGTGGTAATGCTACTTCAAAATCTAATAGTAGTAGTGGCAGTCAAATTATTCAGTCGAATGTTAATGCAACTGCTGCGACACTCGGGATAAAATCAGGTGCTAACTCAGTAACTCCAACTTCGTCACAAGATGAACAAAAATTATATCAACAAGCTTTCAATTTATTACGAGAGTTACGTTATGATAAGTCGATTGCGGCGTTCAATAAATTTATCAAAACTTATCCAAAAGGGCGCTATGCTCATATTGCGCAATATTGGGTTGGTGAAGCACATTATGCACAACGAAATTTTAAAGAAGCGATTAAAGCCTATCAAACTTTAATTATTAGTTATGCTAAAAGCCCAAAAGTTGCCGAAGCTTTATTAAAAATTGGTTACAGCTACTATGAGTTAAATGATATTAAGAACGCAAAATCAAATTTAAGCAAGTTAGTAAAATTATATCCTGAAACCACAGAAGCAAGTCAGGCTAAAAATAAATTACAAAAAATTAAATTAAATAAATCAAAACGTTAATTTAATTTCTTTTTGGTATTCACTATGTCTTCTGCAGATGCCGATATTAATAATTCAAACTCTGATCGTTTAAAAATCACAGAAATATTTTATTCACTTCAAGGTGAGTCAAATACAGTAGGTTTGCCCACTGTATTTATTAGACTGACGGGATGCCCACTTCGTTGTCAATATTGCGATACTGAGTATGCTTTTCAGGGAGGGGAGTGGATTACTCTCGAAAAAATTCTTCTGGAAATTAAAAAATTTCCAACTCACTATATTACAGTAACGGGGGGTGAGCCTTTGGCTCAAAAAAATTGTATTCCCCTGTTAACACAATTATGTGATTTGGATTATCAGGTCTCACTGGAAACCAGTGGTGCACTTGATGTGAGTGTGGTCGATCCACGTGTTGTTAAAGTCATCGATGTTAAAACACCAGGTTCAGGTGAGAGTAGTAAAAATTTATATTCCAATTTGTCGCTACTGTATACAACCGATCAAATTAAATTTGTAATTTGTAATCGAGAAGATTACGAATGGTCAAAAAATATTTTACTAAAATACGAATTAATGAGCCGATGTGAGATTTTATTTTCTGCTTCACAGCAACAATTAAAAGCAAATGAATTAGCAGACTGGATATTGGCAGATGGTTTACAAGTTCGGCTTCAGGTTCAACTGCATAAAATTTTATGGGGTGATGTACATGGCCGATAAAGCGGTAATATTATTATCCGGTGGACTGGATTCAGCTACTGTATTAGCACTCGCAAAAAAGGCCGGGCACGATTGTTATGCAATTAGTTTTGATTATGGTCAACGACATCACTGTGAACTTGAAGCAGCAAGACGGGTTGCCTCAGCTCAGGGCGTTATCGAACATAAAATCTTTAAGCTGAATTTAAATGAATTTGGTGGTTCAGCATTAACGGATAATTCCATCGATGTTCCGAAAAATGAAAACGCTACCGATATTCCGATAACCTACGTGCCTGCAAGAAATACCATATTTTTATCTATTGCTCTTGGGTGGGCAGAGGTTATTCATGCTCATTATATTTATCTTGGTGTTAATGCTGTCGATTACTCAGGTTATCCTGACTGCCGGCCTGAATACATTAGCGCATTTTCAACAATGGCTAACCTTGCTACTAAAGCGGCTGTTGAAGGGTTTTCTATTTCGATACAGACACCACTAATCTCATTGAGTAAAGCTCAAATAATACAAGCTGGCTCGGATATGGGAATTGATTACAGTAAGACAATTTCCTGCTATGACCCTACAAATCTAGGGGCTGCTTGTGGTGCCTGTGAATCCTGTCGATTACGTGCTGAAGGTTTTAATATGGCCGGAATTCCCGATAATACTATATATAAGTAATTGATATAGTTGGATTAAAAATTTCCAATCTCACTATTCAGTATTTTTCTGTATAATGCGCTCAGCTATTACGCCAATATTTTAGTGGTTACTAAATTTGGCTTAATTAGCTTTGGAAAATTTGAATTTTGTACAATTATTGAGGAATTACCATGATATTTGAAAGCTTTGCCGACGCTCAATGGTCTCTATTAATCATCGCATTTGTACTATCTGCATTTATGGGTGCAGTAGTAACAAAAACTAATTTTTGTACCATGGGAGCTGTCTCCGACTGGATTAATATCGGCGATATGGGCCGTATGAAAGCCTGGTTTCTGGCCGGTACTGTAGCCATGATTGGCGTTATTATTTTTGAGTCTACCGGATTATTTCAGCTTGAATCAACTTTGCCGCCTTATCGTGGTTCAGAGTTTCAATGGGGACGTTATTTGCTTGGCGGTATATTATTCGGTATTGGTATGACCTTTGCGAGTGGTTGTGGCAACAAAACCTTAATCCGAATTGGTGGTGGTAACATCAAATCCATTTTTGTGTTTGCCATTATTGGTGTTATTGCTTACTTTATGGTTGATCCCTATAAAGAAATATTACCTGCAAATTGGTATGCACTCTATTTTCAACCCTGGTTAGGTGCAGCCTCAATTTCATTAACAACAGACCAGGATTTGGGCAGTATAATCGGGAAATGGTTTGGAATGACGGGAACCAGTATGCGTTTGGTTGTTGGTTCACTAATAGCTGTTGTTATGTTGTTTATTATTTTTCGGACCGCGGATTTCAGAAAGAGTTACGATAATATTCTTGCAGGCGTTGTGATTGGTTTTGTTGTAGTTGCTGCCTGGTATTTTACTTCAAATATTTCAGTTGCAACAGATGAAGGTAGCGCTAATCTGGTTAGTTTCTACAGTGAATGGGATATGGTGATGGATTCTGATGAGGGAAAACCTAAAAATGGTAGTACAAATTTACAAGCAACCTCTTTCACTTTTATTAGTCCAATTGGGCAATCGTATGGATACATAAAGTCAGGATTTAATGCAACGTTTTTAACGTTTGGTATCATGTCAGTTATTGGTGTCATCTTTGGTGCCTTTCTATGGTCTATTATCACTCGGGCATTCAGGATTGAGTGGTTCGCATCCATCAAGGATTTTGTAATGCACGTATTTGGAGCCACTCTGATGGGATTTGGTGGTGTTTTAGGCTTAGGTTGTACAATTGGACAAGGTATTACTGGTGTTTCAACGCTTGCGATAGGCTCGTTCCTGACCTTAGGTGGAATTATCCTTGGAAGTGCTATGACCATGAAAATGCAGTACTACAAAATGGTTTATGAAGAAGAAGCGACATTCGGTAAAATATTTATTACGTCACTTGCCGATTTGAAATTAGTACCGAATAGCCTCAGAAAATTGGATGCTGTTTAAAATAATTAAGTTTATTGAACTTCTTGGGCTTGTTATTCCCAAGGAGTTCGGTACAATTGCGCGCTTTGTAGTATAAAGAAAGATCAAATGGGCCGTTAGCTCAGTCGGTAGAGCAGTTGGCTTTTAACCAATTGGTCGTGCGTTCAAGTCGCACACGGCCCACCATTTTCTTTTCTTGACCAGACTGTTATTTAAAATCGGGTAACAGGCTACGCTCTCGATGAGAGTCATATTTAATTGCTCCCTTCAAGCCTTGTGATTTCAAAGAAGACACTGCACTTTTAATTGCTTTAATTAACGTAACATCAGTCATTTCCAGACACAGGCTTTCAACGACATGTTTATTACCATTATGTATTAGTGTTATTTCATAAACTGTTGAATCTAAATGCATTAAAATATCCAATTGTAAATAAACGGCAAAATTAGGTATAACTTAGAAATTTTGTATAAAACGATAGTTTCTAGTTTTACAAGCTTTGAGTTTGCCATTATGTTGTATAATAATCAATCAGTTTTATCTATTGTAAATCATTGATTAATATACTGTTTTAATGTAATTCGATTAAATAGTTTAAAATAAATTGTATTGCCGATTAAACAAAAATATATAACATATCTCAAAAAAGTAAGCTGCCAAGTAATTATGACTAAAAATTAAAAATGCATTAGAATGCGCTAATCTCGCGTGTATTTTAGTTCGTGATACCATTCTGACTATCATAATTATTATATAAAAATAGTCACTTCAAATAACTAAAATCAGAATTAATAAAATGATGAGGATCAGTAATGCTTCAATGGCAACGATTTCTTCCATTTCTTCGATGGATCCCTGAATTAAAAAAAGCAGGAGTGATACAAGCCGATATTATCGCGGGTGTCACGGTTGCTTTAGTACTCATACCTCAATCAATGGCATATGCCCAATTAGCTAATTTACCAGCTTATTACGGCTTGTATGCCGCCTTTCTACCGGTAATTGTTGCAGCGCTATTTGGCTCTTCAAACCAGCTAATGACCGGCCCAGTGGCGGTAGTATCGTTATTAACTGCCTCAGCATTAGCACCCTTAGCCGTGTCTGGTTCAGATCAATTTGTTGCCTATGCCATTTTGCTGTCATTTTTAGTCGGTGTGTTTCAGTTATTATTAGGTGTATTTCGACTTGGTGTGGTTCTGAATTTTTTATCACATCCAGTCATTGTCGGGTTTACTAATGCTGCAGCACTGATTATTGCTTTTTCACAGTTCTATAAATTATTTGGTGTCAATAAACCGGAAACGGGTGTGTTTGTAACGGATGTTATCGACGTTTTGAGTCAGATAGGGAATACCCACTGGCTAAGTTTCGGTATGGCGGTAGTTGCAATTGGAATTATGGTTATGTTTAAAAGATTCTGGCCTAAAATTCCCGGGGTATTATTTGCAGTTATTATTACCACTGTAACAAGTTATATAATTGATTTTGAAGGCTTGGGTGGCGTCGTTGTCGGAGCGATTCCGGAAGGTCTACCCACAATTACACTGCCGGGTTTTGATTTTTCAATTATTCCACAATTGATTGGCAGCGCTATTATTATCTCTTTGATAGGTTTCATGGAAGCGATTTCAATTGCGAAAGCCATGGCGGCAAGAACCAAGCAACGGATCAATGTAAACCAGGAATTAATTGGTCAGGGACTGGCAAATATAGTGGGTAGTTTTAGTCAATCCTATCCAACAAGTGGATCTTTCTCCCGATCGGCTGTGAATTTAAATGCGGGTGCGATAACCGGATTTTCATCCGTTGTGACGGCAGTTGTGGTTTTAATCACATTATTGTTCTTAACGCCATTACTCTATCATTTACCTGCGGCTGTGTTGGCATCCGTGATTATGATGGCTGTGATGGGATTAATAAATTTCAAAGCAATAAAACATGCCTGGCATGCACATAAACACGACGGCATTGCAGCCGGTGTTACTTTTGTAGGAACTCTGGGCTTTGCACCACACCTTGAGTGGGGAATTATTATTGGTATTGCTTTGGCTTTGGGATTATATTTATTCCGTACCATGAGACCGCGGGTAGCGATTTTAGGACGTTATAAAGATGGTACTTTACGTGATATTGCCATACATCCGGAACTTGCCACAGACAATCGTCTGGTCGCTGTACGTTTTGATGGTTCATTGTATTTTGCCAATGTTTCCTATTTTGAAGATGCCATATTAATGGCCGAATCAGAAAACCCGGATGTGAAATTCATTCTTGTCGTTGGTGATGCGATCAATCAGCTGGATGCATCTGGCGAAGAAGTATTACGCCATCTGGTTGAACGGTTGAAAGAAACCGGCGTAACACTGGTGTTCAGTGGTTTAAAACGACAAATTATACTGGTTTTAAAGCATACCGGAACATGGGATATCATTGGTGATGAAAATATATTCGCAACCGAAGAGATGGCATTGAAAAACATCTATGAACGTCTATCTGACGGGACTAATGATGATGAACCTCGACCGTTACATCCCTTACCGACTCCTTTGTAGTTACTTTAATCTCGTTATATTTAAAACCGTGATACTTATTTCCAGGTCCCGGTTTTTTTATGTCTAACGCATTTAGATTTCAAAATCTCAACCGCGCATTAGCTCGGATTGAGGTTTAAATCTGCACCTGGATTATAGACAAAAAAAAGCCCAACTCATAAAGTCGGGCTTTTTAGTTTTAAGCAATAATGCTTGATTGGCTTACGCTTATTGGCGTACTCCAGGAGCATTAATCTTTATTCCATTACTCATATAAGAGTGGAAATACTCAAGAGCAGTGTACTCAGCAGATTGTGCTTTAAATGGTTTTGCACGGACTTGCTTGTTACAACCACCATAACGACGTTGAATTGTACCTAATCCACCTAATGCACCCTTACCTTTGAATTCCCATTTTTTACGATAAACAGGGAAATGAGTAATGTGACCTAGAGCAGGGCTGAGTAAATTTCCTCGAGCCATCATGCCGGAGTTATAAACATGACAATCAGCACAGGAGAAGTTTAACTGCCCACGTTTAGCATAAAAGGTAGTTTTACCACGATTATAAATTGCCAGCGCACGTGAATCATTCGGAATGATGACATTAACTTTCTTGCCACGAGATGTGTAAGACATGTAAGCAATAATTGCAGCTAACTTACCTTTTTTCCACTTCAGCTTTTTTTCACCGTTTTTAACACGACATTGATTAACTTCAGCGGCAAGTGTTTTAATTTTGCCATTATGCTTGTTGAAGTAGGGGTAGTTTTGTCGAATTCCGATACCGCCATTTTTAAAACAGCTTGCATAGGTTTTACCGTTTTTAAATGGTTTTTCGAATAACTCTTTTCCGATGTCTAATGCAGGTTCGTATGGAGGAAATTCTTCCATTGCTTCCCATTCTTGTCGACGATCTTTATCGATTGCGTAAATACCATTAGAGAATTCTTGTAATGAAACTCCAGGGAATTTCTTAAAGAAATAAGCTCTAAACTCTTTTAAATCACTTGCCGGTGATGCTTGAGCAAGGATTGGAACTGCGCCAATTGTACAGGCAACAGCAGCTATGAGTAATTTTTTCATTGATATGCTCCTGTAATTTTTATTTAATTTTGGCAGAAAAAGTATCACTTTTGCCTTTGTTATCAACCCAGCTAATTTTTATTGTGTCCCCTTTTTTACCACCAGTAAACTGGAAAGAAAGGTAAGGATTTTTAGAAATTGCTGGTCCCCATTGTGCAGTCATTACAGTTGTACCATTATGTTCACTATTTACTTCTTGAATGAATTCTGCAGGAAAATTCTTGCCGGTTTTCTTGTTCTTACGACGACCGGTTTCCATTGGGTGCGTTATTAAAGCCTTCACGGTGGTGACATCACCCTTCGCGCTGGCGCGTATACGTATTGTTTTAGCCATTATAGTTTCCTCGCTTATTAGGGTTTAACCGCCGCAACCGCCGATGGTTACTTTGATGTTTTTACGGGCAGCGTGGCTTTTTCCACCAGCTTTAATTATTGCAACTACGTCTGAAGTCTTACCCATTTTAATACGGGTTGATATAAAGCCTTTAGTGTTGCTACTCATTAGAAAGTTACCTGCTAATGGATTGCCATTTTTTATTGTTACTATACTAATAGATTCAATACCCGGAATACTGGATGTAATAGTTATTGGTACCACAGCACCATTTTCAGCAATGTCGGGAGCTTTGATTTTAATGTCGGCAGATGGTGTTGTTTGAGCATTACCGAATAATGAAGTTAATGCATCATCCACTGTTTTTGCTTCAAAAGCTGATTTAGGCCATGCAGCCAATACAGTACGAGGGTTTAACATGCCAGCACTTGCCACTATGGCTAAAGTACTCGTGGCAAGTGTCCCTTTTAAAAAGGTTCTACGTTGCATGATCGTTTGATCTCCTAAAAAATTTAATTATTGTTATAGTGAATAAACCCATTCAACGATGGCGTCAATTTCATCTTTGCTTAATACTTCATACTTTCCAAATGGAGGCATGACAGTTGCAGGATTGGCTTTCGTTGCGTCGGCTATTTGATCACGCAGTTTCACTTTATCAGGGAAGCGTGCTTTCATGGCGACAAGTGGCGGTCCAATATTTCCGGGTGCGACAGCACCTTCATATTGGTGGCATGTGAAACAATTACCTTTCTTACGATTTTCAGCAATTTTTTTGCCTTTCGCAATTAGACTTGCATCAGCAAATGCCAGTTCAGGTAATGTAACACTTGATGTTGCTAGTATTATTGCTACAGCACTTGTAGCAGCTATGAAAAAAGCGGGCTTCCGCATGATTTCCTCCTCAAGATTTCAATTCTAAAATCATTCATAATTATTATAATGACGTTAAACGCTGATAACGAAAACGTTTAACAGTTTAGTATCATTGTATTTATAAGTATTTAAAAATACATTTTAAGAGAATTGGCTATTAATTTAGCAATTTCTCTAATGCTCTAGAATACATGATGTAGACAAGATGGCAAGCATTGATCTCATTATGTTAAGGATCGATTTTAAATTAGTAAATTACTATTTTCTAAAGTAGATTGGCTTGCAAATAGTGCATTAAATATAAATTTTAATTCTTTGTGGAAATGAATAGAACAATGATTCGAGATAATCGAAATCAGCGGAGTTAAGGTGTTTCCACCTCTTCTAAAAGTAATTTTTCCTGCATTAATTCTTTTAAACGCGATTCCAGGCGTGAGGACGTGTAAAAATCAATTTCTTTAGTCTTTAGAGCAATATTGATTTGCTCAATTGCACTATGAGTTTGCCCCATATCATAATAAAAATGCGCTAGTGCCTCATGTGCTCCCACGGTATTTTTAAGACTACTTTCAGCGGTGGACAATAGTTTGTAAAAACGTGGGCTCGGAGCAGGCTGGCGTAAAAATGTTAGCAAGATATCACGCGCTTCTTTGGCTCGGTTAGTTTTTAGTAATAACCTAACGTAATACTCGGTCAATATCGGATTTAAGGGATAAAGATTTAAATCTTGTTGTAATTGTTTTAAGGCCAATTGTTTTTTACCCGATTCAAAATATAACTGGGCTTGTAATAACTTAAACGCGATACTGTTGGGATTACCTTTCGTTAATAATGTCACGAGTTTTGAAGCTTTCTGGAATTTTTCTTTTTCAATTAAAACCAATGCATAACCATATATCTCAGCAGTCTGATTTAAATAACTGCCGGTTTTCAGGTTCTGTTCAAACGCCTTTAGCGTATCGTTCAGATTAGTGCTGGTAAAGACTCGTAATTTCGTCCTGGCAAGATGATATTGTAATTGTGAAACCCGAATGTTGTTATGCTGTTTTAGAGTCCTGGCACGGTTTCGAGCATCAGCCAATCGGGTTGAGCTTACCGGGTGAGTTAATAAATATTCCGGTGCTTGTCTGCCATAGAGTCGGCTGGAGTCAGCTAAAACCTGAAAGGTATCGGCCATACTATTCGGATCAAAACCGGCATCATCCAATAAATAAATACCAACCCGATCGGATTCTTTTTCATTAGAGCGGGTAAAATTAATCTGCGTTTGGGCTGATCCGGCAACAGCAGAGGCGAGGGCGGCCGAGCTCACATCAGAATTTCCGCCACCTAATATAATAGCGGCAATAACCGCTGCAATTATTGCCGTATTGCTTCCTTTACCCGCTTCGTAAGATCGAACATGGTGGCGTTGTGTGACGTGTGCAATTTCATGTGCGAGCACCGCGGCAAGTTCACTTTCATTGCGCATTGCCAGCATCAAGCCATAATGGACACCAATATAGCCGCCTGGTAGTGCAAATGCGTTAACCGAAGCGTCGTTGATAATGAAAAAGTGGAAGGGCGTTTTTTTATCGATGCTGGCTGCGACAAGTTTATTGCCAAGATTGTTGATGTAAGCGACCAGTACTGGATCTTCGATAAGACCACCTGCACGACGGATATTACGTAATACTGCTTCACCAGTTCGAATTTCATCCTCCAGAGTCACCAGAGCTGCACCGCTATCGCCAATATCAGGTAGATTAATCTGTTGAGCAAAAGCAGAACTTAGCGTAATACCGGTAGAGAAACTCACCAGTGCCACGGATAAAATTAACCTAATTTTCGAAATATAACTCAAAATTCGTAAACAGCCTTTTAAAATCGTTTTGTTGTAGTATTAGTTACTTTATGGTGACTATCAATCCATTAATCAAGTTCATTTAATCATCTTTGCTAATGCTCAAAAATGATAACTTTGAATCAATTTCCTGCTATCAAAATTTTTACTTGTCTAGAATATAGACAAATTGAATATCGCACATACAAGCCAATATCGAAATCACTAAAATCTCACACAATAGTTAAGTATATGTAAACATTATAATTAGTAATGTGAAGTAATTATAAGTTTAGCTTGAAATTATCATTCTTGATGCTATATTACTATTCATTAATATACTAAGTTTCTGATAAAGCCATACTTTTATTACTCAATTCTCAGAAGCTACTTCGAAATTAAAATGAATAATAGATCCAGTAAGAGGTATCTCAATGCAATTAGTTAAAGAAGTCGATAGTACAGAATTAAAAACCATGTTGGATGAAGTTAAACCAAGCATAAAATTAATTGATGTACGCAACACAGCAGAAGTCGCACGTGGCAAAATTCCAGGTTCAGAGAACATGCCATTGCATACAGTGCCATTACATCAAGAAACCATAAAAGAACATGATACTGTTATTTTATATTGTCATAGTGGTGCTCGTTCTGCTCAGGCCTGCAGTTATTTAAGCAACCTTGGTCATGACAATGTCTATAATTTAAAAGGTGGAATTTTAGCTTGGGTAAATAATGGCCATTCAGTAAACTGAGTAAAGCAGCAAAATTGAATTAACCTATTGATATTATTGATTTATCTAGTGGGTTAAACGATAAAATAGATCGATTCTATGCTATCATTTACTGATAGTGTTAAATGAGGTTGCGATACCGCAGCAAATAGCATATTGTTGCTAAAGCAAATATAAGCGTAAGGTTGAATACTAATACACTTCTTTAATTTGTAGCATTATTAAATTACAGTTTTGTGGCGTATTCGATCTAATTTTTTATTTTTAAATTAATTATAGAGTTAAGGAGACAAATGTAATGGCTAATTTTGATCAAGAACTTGATGCATCAGGTCTAAACTGCCCACTGCCAATTTTACGAGCTAAGAAATCATTAGCATCACTGGAAGGCGGTCAAGTATTACATATAATTGCAACTGACCCAGGTTCTGTTAAAGACTTTGAAGCCTTTGCAAAACAAACGGGTAATGAGTTGATGGAATCAAAAGAAGAAGGCGGTAAATTTTACTTCCTAATCAAAAAAGCGTAATTAAAACAATAATTATAAATTCCACACGCAATGCATGAGGGAGCTATTCATGAATTTACGAGGAGCGACCAATGTCTGAGAAAAAACTAGCAATAATTGCAACAAAGGGCACACTTGATTGGGGGTATCCTCCTTTCATACTTGCCTCAACAGCTGCAGCACTGGGTTATGATGTTGAAATTTTTTTTACTTTCTATGGATTACAGTTAGTAAACAAGAAATTAAATGTCAGTGTAAGCCCATTAGGCAATCCTGGTATGCCAATGCCGTTAGGCATGGACAAATGGTTTCCCGTTATCGGAACCGCCATACCCGGAATGCAAAGCATGATGACATCGATGATGAAACAAAAGATGAAATCAAAAGGTGTTGCTAGTCTGGAAGAACTTCGGGATCTTTGTGTTGAAGCAGAAGTGAGAATGATAGCCTGTCAAATGACAGTCGATTTATTCGATTTTGATTCAAAAGATTTCATTGATGGAATTGAATTAGGCGGAGCCGCAAGCTTCTTCGAGTTTGCCGGAGAGTCTGATATATCTTTATTCATCTAAAGAACTTCAAAAGAAAATAAAAAAGCCTCGGTGTTTATAACATTGAGGCTTTTTTGTGTTTACTTACCTTACCATGCTCTTTATATTAAGATAAACTTTCATTTGAAACAATTTTTTAGGGGGCGACAGTCAGACACTTGGATAGTACTAAACGCATAATAATTATTGCTGGGCCTAATGGAGCAGGTAAGACAACTTTTGCAAATGAATTTTTACCTAATGAAGCTAATTGTCTTCATTTTATTAATGCCGATCTAATTGCTGCTGGATTATCTCCTTTTGAACCTGAAACCGTAGCAGTTAAAGCGGGCAAGATAATGTTACAAGCTATGGAAGAATATATTGCTAAAAATGAATCTTTTGTTTTTGAAACCACATTAGCTGCTAAAAATTATGCGCGAAAAATTCCAGTATGGCAGTCTAAAGGTTACCAAGTTAGTCTTATATTTTTACGGTTGAGAGATGTAGTAATGGCAATACAACGGGTTTCAGAAAGGGTAAAACAAGGCGGTCATAATATCACTGAAGAAGTGATTATAAGACGATATAAAAATGGTTGGAGTAATTTCCAAAATATTTATGTTCCACTAGTAAATGATTGGGTAATTTACGATAATAGTAGTGATCAGCCAGTTTTAGTTGAATGGAGTGAATAATATGAAAGATAAAGATATAAAAAATGCTAAAAATCCATTATTAAGTTTGGCATTACCTGCGTTACAAAGAGCAGCTGTTAATGCTCGTAAACAGGCAATTATTTATAATACAAAACTTATTTTTTGGCAGAATAATCATCTAGTTAAACTTTCACCGAATGAAGTTCGGGAAAAAACATCTGATTACTAAAACAACATTTTTTTATATCATGATAACATCAAAGATGAAATAAAAAGGTGTTGCCAGTCTGGAAGAACTTCGGGATCTTTGTACAGTCGATTTATTCGATTTTGATTCAAAAGATTTCATTGATGGAATTGAATTAGGCGGAGCCGCAAGCTTCTTCGAGTTTGCCGGAGAGTCTGATATATCTTTATTCATCTAAAGTTGTTCAATTGATAATAAAAAGCCTCGGTGTTAATAGCATCGGGGCTTTTTTATTTCAGTCAGGTTTAGGTGGGAACAGTTTGACCCTATTTACATGAATTTAGTTCAAAAAAAAGCCCCGGTTTTATTACCGAGGCATGTTTATACTGCTAAGTTTTAGTTATTTTAGAATAGTCTGCT
>JBGMRJ010000069.1:13522-15841 GCA_048061315.1 Gammaproteobacteria bacterium | reverse complement strand
CGCTCATTTCCATTAACACATTCAAATGCTCGCGTTAAATTAGATTTAAAAAATCCCAAAGTTATATTAAAAGAAGGTTGGCAGCATGTTGCTATTGTTCTGGATTTAAAGATGGCCGTCAAGAAAAGACGTGCCAATAGAACAGTTTATCAACCAGTGTATAAGGGCAAAGTAACATTATCAGGTTCGATTGATTACTCACCAAAATCCAAAAAAATTACACTTAACAAAATAAAATTGAGAATTTTAAATTCTAAAAATATTAAGAGTTCGGATATCGCTAAACTTGAGCAATCTTTGGTGCCTGTTTTACAGGAAAGACTGAACAAGCATCCTATTTATAGATTAAAAGGCAAGCAATTTAAAAGTGACTTAAAAAATATGACATTAAGCCGTGTTGAAATTAATAAAAAGAATATTAATCTGGAGCTTGCGTCTAATTAATTCATAAATCAAATTTAATACCCTGGGCTAATGGTAACTCATTACCCCAGTTGCTAGTGTTGGTTTGACGGCGCATATAGTGCTTCCAGCTATCTGAGCCGGCTTCTCGGCCACCACCGGTATCTTTTTCACCACCAAAAGCACCGCCAATTTCAGCCCCGGACGTTCCAATATTAACATTGGCTATGCCACAGTCACTGCCGATAGCCGATAAGAATATTTCAGCAGTCTTAAAGTTATTGGTAAAAATGGCTGATGATAATCCATGTGAAACCTCATTTTGCATCTCGATGGCTTCATTGATACTTTGATAGGACATCACATACAGAATTGGAGCAAACGTTTCCTGCAACACCGGGCTGGCATCATGTGAAATAGCAACTATGGTTGGTTCAACATAAAAACCGTCTCTTTCAAGACACTTTCCACCGCATAGTATTTCGCCATTATTTTTTTCGATCTCTGAAATCGTTTCATTAAACTTATCTACCGCGGTTTTATTAATAAGGGGGCCCATTAAAGTAGCCTTATGTTGTGGCTCGCCAATCGATATTTGTTTGTAGGCGTCGATTAGTTTGCTAACAACAGAAGGGTAAATGGCATAATGAATAAATAAGCGTCGTGTTGTTGTGCAACGTTGGCCACTGGTTCCAACCGCGCCGAATACAATTCCGGGAATAGCCAGTTTTAAATCAGCAGTCTCGTCCAGAATAATGGCATTGTTGCCACTTAATTCTAATAAGCTTCGGCCTAGACGATTCGCTACGCTGCTACTCACCTTGCGACCTGTTTTGGTTGAACCCGTAAATGAAATTAGATGGATACGTTTGTCAGCAACAAAAAGCTCAGTATCTTTATTCTGGTTGGTAATGTATAACGAAAATAAACTCTCATAGCCCATATCGGCCATTACTTTATTGCAAATATTCTGAACAGCAATAGCACATAACGGTACCTGAGAAGAAGGCTTCCAAATGACCGTATTGCCACAAATACAGGCAATAAACGCATTCCACGCCCATACTGCCATCGGAAAATTAAAAGCCGATATAACACCAACAATACCCAGAGGATGCCATTGCTCATACATTCGATGGTTCGGGCGTTCTGAATGCATCGTTTTACCATATAACATACGCGATTGCCCAACAGCAAAATCAGCAATATCAATCATCTCCTGAACTTCGCCATCGGCTTCCGGTTTAATCTTGCCCATCTCTAGTGCGATTAGTGAACCGAGCGAGTCTTTATGCAATCGTAGTTCGTTGGCAATATTACGAATGAATTCCCCGCGTAGCGGTGCAGGTTGTGTTCGCCAAAATAATTGTGCCTGTTGGCTATTTTTTAAAATTATTTCATAATCTTGTTGTGTAGCGCACGAAACAGAGGCTATGTTCTTTTCAGTAGCCGGGTTAATGGAATGAATTGTATTTTTATCATCTGCCGTTAACCAGTTAGGTCCCGGACATGCGCCTGAATTTAATTTATCTATTTTTAGTTTTTTTAATAAATCCATTATTATCTCAACTTTTAATTACGCATAATAACAACCAAAGCGATTTTCTAAAATGTCACTCAATAAAAACCGCTCTTGTGTTACAAACCCTTTATAACGGTTAATATCCTGTAATACAATATCTACCACACTACAAATACCAGCCGCAGTAGTAATTTGTATCGCTGACCAGGTAATTCCGTTTATATCTTTTGGATATACTTTTTGAACGTAATTTTCTTCAATTAACACATCATTTTTATAACCAATAACAGAAACATAAATTAACACAACATCCTGTTTTGTTTTAGGAACTGCATTTTCAAGAATGCGTTTTAAAGTATCGCGATCATCATTTAATTTTAAATCGTTCATTAATA
>JBGMRJ010000069.1:0-13422 GCA_048061315.1 Gammaproteobacteria bacterium | reverse complement strand
AGAATGCGTTTTAAAGTATCGCGATCATCATTTAATTTTAAATCGTTCATTAATAATTTAATTTGTTCACAATGGCCAGGGTATCGAATGGTTTTGTAATTCATCGTCGTGATTTTATCTTTATAGGTGTCAGCTAACGTACCAAGCCCGCCCGAGGTATTAAATGCCTCGTAAATCAAACCATCGACAGTAATGGTTTCATAACCTTCAAGTGGTTGCAGGGTGGTTATTTTTTTATTTTCAATGCCATAACAAATATTACCATATTCATTAATGAGTCCATCGGTAGACCAGGTTAGTGAATATTTCAGGGCATTATTGGGGTTAACGGGGAGGGCACCAACCCGCATTTTAACCGAGTCCAGTATATCAAAATGCTCCAGGAGTGATTCAGCCGCAATGCTGATAAAACCGGGTGCTAATCCGCATTGTGGAACAAACGGTGTGCTGAGGCCTTTACTGATTGCTTTCACATGATTAGTCACTTCAACATCTTCAGTTAAATCAAAATAAGCTGTATTGGTTTTACCCGCAGTGTTGGCAACAATCACATTACAAAAAAAGGGCAAGCTGGAAATAACGGCGTTAAATTTTGTTTTGGTCATTAACTCCAATAACTGTTTTTCATCGGTCGCATCAATTGAAACTGCCGTGGTATTTTTCAGGGTATAATTATCGATTGTTGATTGAACCTGATTTAAATCAATGTCTGCTAAATGAATGTTGTAATCATTACTCGAGCTTAATAAGCATGATATTAATGATCCAATTTTTCCACAACCGAGTATTAAAACAGTCTGTTTTGTCACAAATTCACCTTAATGAGCGTTAGATAAAATACTATACTGTTAAGTATAAGCACTAAAATTTATTTTTCACTATGGCTGATAACTACACAAAATTTGCGTATTTACTCATTAATGAACTCATTCAGGATGATACCGCCTGGAATGTTGATCCATTACACCCTGAAATAGTGAATATTACTAATGATAAACAACAATTGATTAATTTGAATTTAACACCCTTTGATGCCATTAAACACAGTGATCGGGTCGAAAAATATTGTAACAATATTACTTCAATTGAAGATTTAATTGATGCGTATTACCAAATTAAACACGATTATAAGTTTGAATCTGAACTATCGGAATTATTGGTTTCAGACTATGCGGCAGATTTTTTAACTGAAATTTTTGAGATAGCACGAAATACCATAACAGCAAATGATGTCTCTTTAATCGTTAATTTTGTAAAAAATCTGGATTGTTACACTGCGGTTAAATCCATTGAATCTTTGTTATACAGTCATTCTGATTTGGAATTATTAAGAATCGCAAAACAGCAAAACTGGATAGTCCATTTTGATCATATCGCAATTCGCTGTGGCTCATCTGAAAATAACAGCGCAAAAAAAGTAGCTGAATTATTAATTAATAATTACGGATATTCTCAAGCTCAAATCAAGTCAGAACAATTTTATTTGTTTAATGAAGGTTGGAGTGCCTATCCACTTTATAAAATGTTATCGAATGGTCAAGTGCTACGAATTTTTGTTGATCAATCCGAAACGTCGAACCCCGAGCAAATCATCCAGCATTGGAACCAGGTTTATGGTTTTACAGCCCACCACCTAGCATTACGGATAACCAAAATTGAAAAGGGTGAACGCAAAGCAGTTCCATTACCGGATATTATTTCGCGAATGGTTGATCATGGCCGTGGCGTTTTAACACCAACCGGATATTACACCGAGGGTTTATTAACCCAAGTATTTACTAAACCCGAAAAAAATCACAAAATACCAGACACTTTAATGCAACAAAAGAAATCAATATCAAAGCATCTTCCTGATATGCTGGTAAATGCCAAATTACTCGAAATTGTATCTCGAAAAGAAATGAGCCGGGATTTAGCAAAACACTATTTTGAGCTTTATAACATTGAATACGATATTAATAATCCACTTCATAGTAGTGTTTATTATCAGTATTTTTTACCAGCACAAGCTGCGCATGTGATTAAGTCATCACTTGAAGTTTAATTTAAGGATTAAGCAAAAATAACCCAGGTAGTAGCAATATACTTAACCCCTTTTTCCAACGTGACACCACGATGCTCGTGAGTCCAAAACGGTGGAAACAAAACCAGCTTGCCTCTCTCAGGTGTGATGCGAACATCTTGAAATAAAAACTCGGTTTCACCGCCGGGGCCTGCAACGTCATTTAAATACCAAACAGCAACTAGTTGACGGTTCATAAAATCATGGCTGCCACCATCAATATGCCAGTGATAATGTTCGCCAGGGTTAGTGCGTTGAATGGCATAGCCGCTGTCTTTAAAGGGGCCTTTGAAATAGGGATACGTTTCACGAAATTCACGTATCGCCATTCCTAATGAATGAAATAATGCTTTATCAACATCTTTCCAGTGCGCTTTGTTACTCACAACAAGATCGGTTGATTTTTTGATGCTTTGATCTTTATTAGCTTGTTGTCCGACACGGCCTTCATATTGATCGTCAGTATTTTCTTCAAAACGATTGATCATCTCAATGCACAAATCACCGGGTAGGGCATTGTCTTTTGTGAAAATAAAACTGTTGTTCGATACTTCGTGAATACTGGTTAATGGTTTTGACATTACATTAAATACTTATAGTGATAAAAGAAGTGACAGGATAATATTTTTTAATGCAGAATTAAAGGATATTATTTTGAATTAATTCTTCTAATTTAGTAATGGCGGTATTGCTATTCTTGTTTTGTTGATCGTGGAGTTTTATCGCATTATTGGCGAGATTTAACCAATGATCTTTACTGTTTTTCACGTGCTCTAATATTTCTGAGCTGTTTTTTGTTTCAACGAATGTTTGATAGTGCTCTAATAATGACGGGAATAATTCTTTTCGCATTAATGCAAAGTTAGCAAAGTAAAAATGCAAACTGGCAATTTGATTGTTTTCAATAAGAGCGGGAATTGTAAACAGAGCATCGGCTAAATGATCCCGAACAGCTCGAAGCATGATTTCAGCTTTACATCGGGGCAGTGATATTAATAAATCCTGCCATTTTGAGCCTAGTAGCTCACCTGCTTTTATCTCACCAATTTCATGTAATGTTGTGGTCTCAATTTCAACCGAGGTCATTTCATCGAGAGCCAGTTCGACATCATCATTAAAATTATAAAATTCAAGCGCACGTTGCATGGCATTTTGGGGTTTATTCCAACGCCATGTTTCGAGTTTCTCCCATAACATTCTTCTTAGCGATTCACGTCTGATGAATATGTCGGTGCCGATCGACATAGCGGGGTAGGCAGACAATTCTCGCGCATACTCTTTATCGCTGATATAAATATTATAGCCATTAAATTTTCTGTGTTCTTCTAATGCTCCTAAAAAGAAATGGGGTTTGGCCTGTTGACCAAGACCGGCACTATAAACATAACCATTAGGGACTAAATGTTGATTAATTTTTTGAGTATCAAAGGGATCGATCTCATTATTATTGATTTCGAGCGTATTGAATTCTTTGTCTTCTAAATCGGATAATAAGGCTTCCCGTTTAACCAACCATTGTCCAACGTCCGATTGCGGTAAATTCGATGAATAACCATAACCTTTTTCCCATCGAAAATATTCCCGCATTTTTAACAGATAGATGCACAGCGTAAAATTACCGGCGTATTTAGCATCGGCAATATTACAGTTATATTGGATATTCGATAAAATCGGTTTAATGTTAAATGTGTTAGTCATATTCTCATGTCATTTTTAACGTCAATTTTAAATTGCCAAACTAAAATAGCTGTTCTTTTTATGCTAGCATGCGGCTACTATTAGTGCCACAAAGACCACTAATAGCTAATGGTTTTAACACTAATTTATGAGGTTACTCAAGTGCGAGTTAAGAGTCGTTGGTTTAAAAAAGATAAAGAACATTCAGTTGAAGAAACTGCTGCTGCATTAGCATTCATAATTTGGCGCATTGGTTCACAGGGAATTTTGAATTTAGAGAATGAAAATTTTCAAACAGATTCTAATAAACAACGCCTTGAGGTTATTACCGAGTTTTTGTGTTTTGTTGCTCATATCGCCGATAGATTAACGATTGAATACTACACAGCCGAAGAACGCAATAAATTCATGACTGAATTAGCCATGAAACTCGCAAAGCACTATGAAGATAATATGGTTGATTGTATTGGCCCTGGAAAATATCAAATGGATTTCGTTAAAATTTTAAATGAACGTATGGCGGCCTATTCTGAATTTAATTTTGAAGATATTGATCCGAGTTTCCCCATGTTGCGGTGTTTTGGTGGTTATGTCACTGAGGTTATGGGCGATAGAGCTAATAAATGGATCACTACCCAAATCATCGATATTGAAGCACCGGATTCGATTGATTCATTAATGAAAGCAATGAAGAATTTTTATCCGGAAATAGTTGCCGATTTGAAAAAATAATAAAATTCAGGCATAAAAAAAGGCAGTTAAAATAACTGCCTTTCTAAAATCAAATGATTTTAGATGACGTGTAAAAAATAGTTTTTTTACTTAGTCCATTTAGCAATGTTATCAGTGCTTTTGCTATGACCGTCTTCGTAACCGGCAGTATAGGCTTCAGTGACACGTTGTTCTTCACGTTCAGGGTTATGTAAATACCCACCTTGCCAGCCAACGATATACTCGTCTTGAACGTTAGCTTCTTCCATTTTAGTTACTGCATCATAATATTCTTGGTTCATGGTTTTTTCCTCTATTTACAACAAGTTATTAAATTTTATTAATGTATTTTCTAATCTAAATCGGGATTATTAAAGCCGTTTTAAAGCCTTTCCCGAATCTAACACTGAGCGAACAAATGTTGCAGCTTCACCCAGGGTGGAATATTTTCCAATGTGCTTTAAGCAAATTGAGGCAGAATATACCAGACTATCGTAGGCAGTCCCAGTTTTTCCGCTTAATGCGGCTTTACCGCACTCTGCTGCGTATTCTGCAACAGCCTTAACATCATATTCATTGGCGATATCATCAGCACGTTCCGATTTCTTGATATCCGATGGAATCGGTACAGCGCGTGTTTGTTGCTCAATCTGGCAATCACCCGGTTTAATTTTTGTGCTGCTTTCTTCACCCTTATCGTGATAATGGTGAATCATGGCTTCTTGTTTAAGAGAAGGAGTAATACCACCTTCAACACCTCGAACAATCACCGCACTGTCAAAATCGGAATACCGTGCCAATTCGGCATAAATCGGTGGGTAAGCCTTATGGACGTAGCCCGTTAATAAATGCGTTTTCGATTTTGCTCTAATGGGCCCGGTTAACACCTCAACAGTGGTAATAACCGGCCGTTTTACAATTCTTTGTCGTAACGACACCAAATCATGCAGAGCAGGAGTTGAGTGTTTTTGATCAACATATGCCCAGCCAATATTGGAGTCTGAAATTCGTTTTGCAGCAGCTTCAGGACTCAAGTCAACGTCAACGCCACAATTTTCCAATACCATACGATGGGTTACACCGTATTTTGGTCCTACTGACTCCAGGCCATGAGATACAGCAGGTAAGCCACATTCTGCCAGTAAGGCAGGTAAAAATGCAGATACCGGGACGCCTCGAGAATAACCATCGTAGGGGTCGGCAATATCCATTAATTCATCAACATCAGCCGTTACGATATTACAGACATCTTTAATGGCACGTAGAATGCCTTTGTTTTCAGCATCAGTTTCACGCTTCATGCGCAGCGCTATTAAAAATACTGCTGCTTGAACTAAATCAGGATCGTCACCGAGTATGGTCGACATAGCCTGGTGAGCTTCTTCCAAACTTAAATCTTTACTGTATTCAGGGCCTGTAGCCACTTTTTGAATACACTGTCGTAACGCATTTGGATTTGTCATAAGTACTTATCACTTTACTAATATAGCGCCGCAAGTCTACCGAGCCCTAAAAATGCTTGCTATATCCCTCTAGAGGGGGATAACTCATTTGTAAGTAGTTGATTTTATTATGACCACTCACTTAAGAGATATAACCCTAGTCTAATAGAACGCGCTACTATTCGCCCACAGTCATTTAACTTAACCGTATGATTTAAATGGTTAAATTAAATGATTCATTTTTGTAATTTATAACATAAATATTGAAGGTAGGCACAATGGCGGTAGAAGACGAAATCGAATATGCGAGTGGCATGTCAGCATTTGAATCAAAACATTTTTCGCAGGCAATGCAGTTTTTAAGTGCCTATGCGGATCAAGGTCATGCTGAATCACAACATCGTGTCGCTATTATGTACCAAAATGGTTTGGGAATGGCGCAAAATGATGAATTTGCTGTGAAATGGATGCGCGCCGCAGCCGAACAAGGGCACGCTCTGGCTCAACATGGTCTTGGTTTTATGTATATGGAAGGCGAGTGTGTTGAAAAAGATGCCGAACAAGCAATAGTCTGGTTTAAAAAAGCAGCCGAACAAGGTTTAGCCGGATCACAAACCACCATTGCCATGATGTATGAGCAGGGCAATGGCGTTGAAAAAAATCCCGAAGAAGCTAAAAAATGGTATGCCAAAGCCGGTTTCTAAAACTAGAATATAAATAGAATAATAAAACAGGAAGTGGTTATACAATGCGCCCAGCTCATCTAGCGGTCATACTCGATCAGGAATTTTTAAGTACTCATAAAGGTTTTCATACTCCAGTAATGTTATGGGGAGCACCGGGTGTTGGTAAATCTCAAATAATTTTAGAAATAGGTGAACGTCATAATGTTAAGGTTATTGATATTCGCTTATCACAAATGGAACCCAGTGATTTACGCGGTATCCCGTTTCGAGATGGAGACCGGGTAGAGTGGGCAATACCGTCATTACTACCTGAGGTTGAACGGCATGGCGAACAAGGCATTTTATTTTTAGATGAAATAACATCAGCACCGCCTAGCGTTTCAGCAGCGGCCTACCAATTAATTTTAGATCGAAAGTTGGGTGACTATACGGTGCCTGATGGCTGGGCAATTTTTGCAGCGGGTAACCGACAAGGTGATCGCGGTGTAACTTTTACCATGCCGGCACCATTGGCAAACCGGTTTTCACATTTCGATGTTGATGTTAATTTAGATGATTGGGTGAGTTGGGCGTATAAAAATAATATCGATGAACGGATTATTGCATTTTTACGTTATCGGCCTGAGCAATTATTTGAATTTGATCCGGCTCATAACCCGGTTGCATTTCCATCGCCGCGTTCCTGGGAGTTTGCACACCGGGCACTTCAAAAATTTATGGACCATCCATCATTGTTGCTGGAGTCACTGCAAGCCTGTGTTGGTCCTGCAGCCGGTATTGAATTGCATGCGTTTGTACAAAATCTGGATCAATTACCGGATCTCGATGCCATCATTCGTGGTGATAATGTTTCAACACCAAAAGAGATTGATCTGCAATATGCCGTTGCATCAGCATTAGTTGGACGGGCAATTCGAGAAAAAGAATCTGATAATGCCCAAACGGTTCACGGCAATATATTAAATTACGCCTCATCATTTCCTCAAAAAGAAATGGGCGTTATGTTAGTGTCGGACATGCACCGTGCGATAGGGCAGGATTTATTTGCCGTTCCAGAATTTGCTAACTGGTCTAACTCGGTTGCCGATGTCATGTTGTATGACATGTAAATGTTATGTCAGATGAAAATGCCAGTGAGTCCGATGTTGAAATTAAATTAAGTGCAGCGCGTACGCGTCTTATAATCGATAAACCCTTTTTAGGCGCATTAGTTCTGCGCTTACCGTTAGTTAAAGCCGATCCTTCCTGGTGCCGTAGCACCGCAACCGATGCCCGAAAATTTTATTACAATGAACAATACATCGATGCTTTGAGTTTAGCGCAAACACAATTCGTGCTGGCACATGAAGCTCTGCATTGTGCTTTATCGCATTTTGCCCGACGTCAGCATCGTATAAAAAATCGTTGGGATACTGCATGCGACTATGCAATCAATCCCTTATTACTTAAAGACGATCTCACACCACCACCGGGCATTCTGGTTGAAGAAAGTTACAACGGTATGTCGGCTGAAGAAATTTATCCGTATATAGATGAAAATGAAGATCAGGAACCACATGATCAACATATTTACGATGACGAGCAAGATGAAGAATCAAATAGTGGTGATACTGGTGGTGCTAAAGGAAAAAAAGAAAAGCAGGGCAAGTCAGATAAACCAGAAACAGATCCGGATGATCCGAGTGAGCCTGATGAATCCGAAACCGGCTCCGGAAAACAACAACCGGATCAAAATGAAACTGGAAATACCCAACCGGATAACAAAAAAGATAACGAACTTGAAAAAGGCCCGAAACAGCAACCGGGTGACAGTGATGCCGGAGCAGAACAACCGCCGCCTCTAAGCCATAATGAGCGGGAAGAATTATCAACCCAGTGGCAACAACGTTTGGCAGGTGCAGCACAATCTGCAATGCAAGCCGGTAAACTCGGTGGCGATATGGCGCGATTGGTGGATTTTATGTTGCAGCCACAATTGCCCTGGCGCATGTTACTGGCACGCTACGTTACCTCAGTGGCACGCGATGATTACAATTATTCACGGCCATCAACCCGGCGTGGTGATCCAGCTATTTTTCCGCGATTACGAAGTGCGCAAATTAATTTATCGGTAGCACTCGATATTAGCGGCTCTATTTCGGATAAAGAAATGTCTGAATTTTTATCTGAAATTAATGCCATTAAAGGACAGATGCGGGCACAAGTCACTTTAAACGCCTGCGATTCCGAATTAGTGGAAGGTGGCCCCTGGATTTATGAAGCCTGGGAAGACTTTACCTTACCTGAAAAAATGAAAGGTGGTGGCGGCACCAGTTTTAATCCTATTTTTAAATGGGTAGACACATTAGATATGGCACCCGATCTGTTAGTGTATTTTACCGATGCCGAAGGTGAGTTCCCGAAAGAAGTACCGATGTATCCTGTTATATGGTTAGTTAAAGGTAAACTACCAGTTCCGTGGGGACAACGGATTCAATTGAACTGATCGACATAAAATAATTTGGTATATTTAAATTTAGTTAATGTAGAAATATGGAATTATCAAGCGAAGACAATTTTAGAATTAATATTTTGTTACACCAGAATGCCCATGCGATTCGAATTGATGAATCAAAAATGGTGGTGTTTGGTTTAACTGAAAAAGGGGAAGCTAAAGTACCGCTTAATCCAAATTGCCGGGATGACAAATACATAAAAAAAGTTCGTGAATTGATCAGCAGTCATGTGCTCGGGTCACCGGGCGGTTATCCTGTTTTTTTAGGGCGTTGGACCCGAATGGGGCAAACCAAAGATGAAAGTCTGGAACAATTATTATTATTAGGTGAGCCTGAAGCGGTTGTTGCCGTTGTTCACGCAGCAGGAATTTCAAATGAAATAGCACGACGTGCCTGGTGGTCAATGCCAACGTCGGAAAATGCCCGACGAATGTTAGAAAAACAAACAGTAGTAGACGGTGATATGGGTTCCGTTTTGGCGGAATATTTAATTGAATATTTACCGTTTGAAGTTGACGCTCGTGAAATGATTGAATCTATTCGGTTAGTCCTGCAAGGTGATTTAATAAACGAAAAGCAAAAAATGGCGCTATGGTCAAAAGCCAAACGTAAAAATTCATTTTACGTGGGGTTTATGATGACTAAACCAGATGACATTCCTGAACCACTCGCAGCCCATCCCGATGAAGAAATGGTGAGTAAACTCCTTAAGCCCTGCTTAGGAAATGAGTCTTGCGATCACTATATCAAAATGTTATTAAAAGTACACAGTTCAATCGGGCAAACATTGTTAAATACATTAAATTTAGCAATGTTAAAACCTACTAATCAAGATGTAGTGATAATGTTACTCAATGCAGTCAGTCAGTTTTTTAAATCAATTAAGCCGCTAAAATCTGATTTTCATAGTATTGAAGAAATAAATCAAAGCTGTGACGAATTAATTAGTGCGCTAAAAAATCAAAACACCGCATTTTCAAATGTCGTGATTGAGTCAGATAAAATACGAGAATCATTATATAGCGTATTATTTTTATCGTGTTTATGTGAAGGTGTTGTGAATCCGATTTTTTCACGCTCAAGCGCTATCGGGTCAGTGATGCGTAAAAAGTTGAAACCTGTTTCAGACCCTATTTTAGAAAATTGTAAAAATTTATGCGTCAGCATTAAATAATCAGTAAAGTGGAGAAATAGAATGCCAAGTGTTGTAATGTATTGCACCGAAACCTGCCCTTATTGCGAACGAGCAGAAAAGTTGCTTGTAAAAAAAGGCGTGCCATTTGAAAAAAAATTGATTGATTATGATGATGATTTATTTGAAGAAATGAAACAAAAAGCAGGGCTTGATTCTGTACCTCAAATTTTCATTGATGAGCGTCATATCGGTGGTTTTGATGATCTTGTCGAACTTGATATGGATGACGAACTCGACCCATTATTGGGCATAAGTGAATAGTCAGTATAATGTCAGTATATTAGTGAATTGAGTAACAAATTTACATATATTAGTTTGTTATTAACTGCTACATGAGTATAGAATGTGTAGCAATTAAGAAATAAAGGAACGATCTTGATGCAAGCACAAACAGCAAAATCCGATTTTGTTGTAACATCATCGACAGAATCTTTGCTTGATTTTTATAATCGAGTGCGACAGGATTCACTCACTATATGCAACCCCCTGGAAACTGAAGATTATATTATCCAAACCATGCCGGATGTCAGCCCACCCAAGTGGCATTTAGCACATACCTCGTGGTTTTTTGAAACGTTTTTATTAAAACCGCATTTTAAAAATTATGAGGTTTATCATCCCAAGTTTGAATATTTATTCAATTCCTATTATGAGCAAGTTGGAACATTTCATCCACGCTCCAAAAGAGGCTTACTATCCAGACCGACCTTAGAAACAGTCTTTGAATATCGTTCTCATGTTGATAAATTTATGAACGAGTTAATCAATGATTTGGCGGAAAATACTGAACAAGCCATTATCGATAAGATCACCTTAGGTTTAAATCACGAGCAACAACATCAGGAATTACTGTATACCGACATATTGCATATTTTTGCCAGTAATCCGCTGCAACCACAATATCGTAATTTAGAACATCCGCCAAAATCAACCGAATCTAATGTCAGTAAAATACAATGGATTAATTTTGATGAATCACTCAGTGAATATGGTTTTTCAGAACAAGGGTTTCATTACGATAACGAAAATCCAGTTCATAAAAGTTATGTAGCAGAATTTAAAATTGCATCACGATTAGTAACCAATGCAGAGTACCTGGAGTTTATTGATGATGGTGGTTATTTATCGTCAAAATACTGGTTGTCGGATGCCTGGAAAATAGTCAATACACAAATATGGCGTCATCCACTCTATTGGCAAAAAGACAATGATGAGTGGTTTGAGATGACCCTCGGTGGTTTACGAAAACTGGATATGAATGCACCAGTCTCTCATGTGAGCTATTATGAAGCTGATGCCTATGCCAGTTGGTCTGGCAATCGTCTACCGACAGAATATGAATGGGAGAGAGCCGCGCAAAACGTTGCTATTGAAGGTAACTTGCGTGACAGTGATTATTGTCACCCCGTTGCCAGCGAAACTACTGATGCTACTAGTGGACTGCAACAAATGTACGGTGATGTATGGGAATGGACACAAAGTCCTTATGTCGCTTATCCCGGTTTTAAAGCGGCTACTGGTGCTATTGGTGAATACAATGGTAAGTTCATGAGCAGTCAAATGATTTTAAGAGGTGGTTCCTGTGTTACACCTAAAGAACACATACGAAGTAGTTACCGTAACTTTTTTTACCCAGGTGATCGATGGCAGTTTAGTGGTATCAGGCTCGCTCAAAATAACTAAATAACAATTCAAAATGGGAAACTGATAAAATGAGTGCTGCAAATAAAAAAAAGGATGATATCCAGTTTTATGACTTTCATCCAGCGCCCAATGATTTTTTTGGTGAAGTGATTGATGGTTTACAAAAAGAAAATAAAGTTATTCCACCTAAATTTTTTTATAATGAGCAAGGTTCTAAGATATTTGATGCCATTTGTGATTCGCCCGAATATTATCCAACGAGAACAGAAATTGATATTTTAAAAAACAACGCAACTGAAATTTCACAATATATAGATGCTGACTGTTTGTTAATAGAACCAGGCAGCGGCAGTAGTCAAAAAGTTCGTTTATTACTTGATACCTTGAAACCATCAGTTTATATGCCGATGGATATTTCAAAAGATTATTTAATTCAAATAGCAAAAGATGTATCAAGTGAATACAGCTGGCTGGATGTTCATGCCGCCTGTATTGATTATACGGATAAAATAAAACTGCCGTATAATATGGACGACGTTCATAAAGTCGCATTTTTCCCTGGTTCGAGTATTGGTAATTTTGAACCTGCTGATGCTGTTAAATTTTTACAGAATATAGCGGAGATCGTTAAACCCGGTGGTGGCATTTTAATCGGTGTGGATCTCAAAAAAGATGTTGAAACACTCAATGCAGCCTACAATGATTCTCATGGTGTTACTGCAGATTTTAATTTAAATTTACTAACGCGAATTAATCAGGAGCTTGATGCAAATTTTGATCTAAATGGATTTGAGCACAAGGCATTTTATAATGATAAAAAAGGCCGTATTGAAATGCATTTAAAAAGCAAAGAACAGCAAACGGTTAAAGTAGGTGATCACAGTATTTCATTTTCTGAAAATGAAACCATTCATACCGAAAATTCCTATAAATACACAATATCTGAATTTCAAGATTTACTAAAAGATGCTGGTTTTGAACCATTAAGGGTCTGGACAGATGATAATGATTTATTCAGTGTCCATTATTGTAACTTACCTGTAAATTAATTATAAAAAAAGGGCGCTTATTTAGCGCCCGTGAAAACTACATTAGGGCAGTATTACTAGAGGAGAGAGATCATGAATCTGCCTGGTTAAATGTATTGCAGCTAACGTGCCAAATTATTATAATCAATAATTACAATAACTTATAATCTTAGAAATTTCAAATTACTCGATACTGTCAATAAAGTAACGTTATATCTGCGGAATTTTAATCTATTTTATCAAATATGAACCTACAACAATTTCAAATAGCTGCCTTACCTCAAATAGTATTTGGTGAAGGTACGATTAATCAACTACCTGACTATATCACCAGCTATGGTAAAAATATATTAATCGTAACGGGGGCAAGTTCATTTTGTGATTCAAATAATTGGCAAAAATTACAAACCAACTTAAAGAAAAAAAATATTGAATTTACTTTGTTTAAGGTTAACGATGAGCCTTCTACAAAATTAATCGAT
>JBGMRJ010000068.1:2971-16042 GCA_048061315.1 Gammaproteobacteria bacterium | reverse complement strand
ATATTACTTCCTAAATCCCTGTTGTTTTTGATAAAATACGCCGCTTATTACCTTATCTTATAAATCATAGAGAGAAACCATGTCATACGATAAAATTCAGGTTCCAGCGAGCGGTGCCAAAATTACAGTGAATGCCGATAATTCACTGAATGTACCTAACAATCCTATTATTCCATTCATCGAAGGTGATGGCATTGGTGTCGATGTGACACCAGTAATGAAAGTGGTGGTTGATGCTGCTGTTGCTAAAGCCTATGGCGGTGAACGAAAAATTGAGTGGATGGAAATTTTTGCCGGTGAAAAATCAACTAAGGTTTATGGTGCTGATGTCTGGTTGTCTGACGAAACATTTGCGGCAGTGAAAGATTATGTGGTGTCGATTAAAGGACCATTAACAACGCCTGTTGGAGGCGGTATGCGTTCTTTAAATGTAACCTTGCGACAAGATTTGGATTTATACGTATGTTTACGTCCGGTACGTTATTATGACGGCACACCAAGCCCGGTTAAAGAACCTGAAAAAACCGACATGGTTATTTTTCGTGAAAATTCAGAAGATATTTATGCGGGAATCGAATGGGAAGCCGGGACTCCTGAAGTTAAAAAAGTGATTAAATTTTTGCAGGAAGAAATGGGCGTGACGAAAATTCGTTTTCCTGAAACATCGGGTATTGGTATTAAGCCGGCATCGAGTGAGGGCACAAAACGCCTTGTCCGTAAGGCTATTCAGTATGCTATCGATAATAACCGTCCATCAGTTACCCTTGTTCATAAAGGTAATATCATGAAGTTCACCGAAGGTGGATTTAAAAATTGGGGTTATGAACTTGCTAAAGAAGAGTTTAGTGCAAAGAACATTGATGGTGGTGAGTGGTGTTCCTTTAAAAATCCCAATAACGGTGATGAGATTGTTATTAAAGATGTTATTGCCGATGCTTTCTTGCAACAAATTTTATTACGTCCAGAAGAGTACGATGTAATTGCAACGTTAAACCTGAATGGCGATTATATTTCAGATGCCTTAGCGGCTCAGGTGGGTGGTATTGGTATTGCGCCAGGTGCTAATTTGTCTGACGATATCGCCATGTTTGAAGCGACTCATGGCACCGCACCAAAATATGCCGGTAAGAATATGGTGAACCCGGGTTCGTTAATTTTATCAGCTGAAATGATGTTACGGCATTTAGGTTGGAATGAAGCGGCGGACTTAATTATTAAAGGTATGTCGGGTGCGATAAAAGCGAAAACAGTGACTTATGATTTACATCGGCTAATGGACGACGCAACTAAACTGAGTAGCTCCGAATTTGGTGACGCTATTTGTCAGAATATGGGTTAAATTGGTCTAGCCGTTAAATATCAGGATCTCGTTTGTTTTTTAAACAATGAGATCCTGGTTTGTGTTACTGACTTGCTTGTAGAATTACCTCAGATTCATGTGGTTTAATATCAACCGCATGCATTCCTTTGGGCCCCGGTGTCGATTCGAAATCCACTGTCTGCCCCTTTTTTAGCGTTTTGTAACCTTCCATCGTAATTGCTGAAAAGTGTGCAAATACATCGTCTCCACCCGTTTCAGGTGAAATAAAGCCATAACCTTTCGCATTACTGAACCACTTCACAGTGCCAATACTCATCTTGCTAGCCTCCATCCAAATACGTCTACTTAAATACAGATTTATGAGATAATGATTAAAATTATTACTTATTATTCAAAGACTTAACTTTATCTATATGATGGTATGAACTTCATTAGATAATTTATATCCTAACTATAGACAACTATTCTAAAACTGCATTTCAAAATGACGAAAATTATGTGATTTCTTGCTAGGCATAAAATACTGAGATCGGCTAAAATTAAGCTATGACAAAAGAGATAAGCAACACTAAACAACCCGAAGACCACGATGGTGGTTTAGCGCTTGAAGAAGCCAAACCAAAATTAAAAAAACCACCAATGTATAAAGTTGTGCTGATGAATGACGATTATACTCCTATGGATTTTGTTATATCGATCCTTGAAGGTTTTTTTGGCATGAATCGTGAAAGAGCTATTAAAGTAATGTTAAATGTTCATAACAATGGAAAAGGTATTTGTGGAATTTTTGGGCGTGATATCGCTGAAACAAAAGTTGCGCAGGTGAATGACTATTCTCGTACACATGATCATCCGTTGATGTGTACCATGGAATCAAATGGGTAAAGACTGATGTTAAATAAAGATCTGGAGCTCGCACTAAACAATGCATTTAAAGATGCTCGTGATAAAGACCATGAGTTTATGACTGTGGAACACTTGCTATTGGCATTATTAAATAACAAATCAGCCGAAGATGTCTTAACGGCATGTGGTGCAAATCTTGGGTTACTTAAAACAGAATTAACGACATTTTTAAGTGAGACTACGCCATTATTACCGCCCGAAGATGATCGCGAAACGCAACCGACACTGGGTTTTCAAAGAGTGTTGCAACGTGCCGTGTTTCATGTGCAATCTTCTGGTAAGCAGGAAGTTACCGGTGCTAACGTACTGGTTGCTATTTTCAGTGAGCAGGAATCTCAAGCGGTTTATTTTTTAAAGAAACAAGACGTTAATCGCCTGGACGTTGTAAATTATATTTCACATGGCATCTCGAAATTAAATGAAGATGAATCCATTGCACCGGCAAGTACTGGTGCCGAAGAGGCTGAAGCTCCTAACCAAAGCCCGTTAGAATTATATGCCACCAATTTAAATCAACTTGCTGCTATTGGCAAGATTGATCCGTTGATTGGCCGCAAAAGTGAAATTGAACGAACCATTCAAATCCTGTGTCGTCGACGCAAGAATAATCCATTATTAGTGGGTGAAGCGGGTGTTGGTAAAACGGCACTAGCTGAAGGATTGGCTAAAATGATTGTGGATGAAGAAGTGCCTGAAGTGATTTCACAATCAGTGGTGTATTCACTGGATATGGGTGCGTTGTTGGCAGGAACAAAATATCGTGGTGATTTTGAAAAAAGATTAAAAGCCATTTTGTCGCAACTTAAGAAAGAAGAAAATTCTATTTTATTTATTGATGAGATACACACCATTATTGGTGCCGGTGCGGCATCGGGTGGTGCAATGGATGCGTCTAATCTGATTAAACCAGTTTTAGCAACCGGTGAATTAAAATGTATTGGCTCAACTACTTATCAGGAATACCGTGGTATCTTTGAAAAAGATCGCGCGTTAGCCCGACGTTTTCAAAAAGTTGATATTGATGAACCTACGGTTGATGAAACAATTCAAATTCTTGAAGGTTTAAAATCACGTTTTGAAGAACACCATGAAGTAAAATACACTCATCAGGCGATTCGAACGGCTGTTGAGTTATCCGACCGTTATATTAATGATCGTCACTTGCCCGATAAAGCAGTGGACGTGATAGATGAAGCCGGTGCAAAACAACGCATGGCGATAAAATCAAAACGCAAAAAAACCATTGGTGTTAAAGAAGTCGAAAAAATTATTTCTAAGATGGCGCGTATTCCGGAAAAAACCGTTACTAAAGATGATAAAGATTTACTAAAACATTTAGACCGAAATTTGAAACTGGTTATTTATGGGCAAGATGAAGCCGTTGATGCCATGAGCACTGCCATTAAATTGTCGCGCTCTGGATTGGGGGATGATAAAAAACCCATCGCGAGTTTCTTGTGTGCTGGTCCTACCGGTGTTGGTAAAACCGAGGTTACCCGTCAGTTAGCTCGAATATTAGGCATTGAACTGATTCGCTTTGATATGTCGGAATACATGGAGCGTCATACTGTGTCTCGATTAATCGGTGCACCTCCAGGTTATGTTGGTTATGACCAGGGTGGTTTATTAACCGAAGCAATCAATAAAAATCCGCATTCGGTGTTACTGCTGGATGAAATCGAGAAAGCTCATCCGGAAGTATTTAACTTATTACTGCAAGTAATGGATCACGGTACCTTAACGGATAACAATGGCCGCAAAGCGGATTTTAGAAACGTGATAATTATTATGACGACGAATGCCGGTGCCGACCGAATTAATCGTCCTTCTATTGGGTTTACAAAGCAGGATCACAGTAAAGATTCTACCGAAGTGATAAACCGAACTTTTACTCCTGAATTTAGAAACCGCTTAGATAGCATCATTCAATTTAAAGCATTGGCTCAAGACACTATTAGCAAAGTGATAGATAAATTCTTATTTGAACTGGAAGGTCAGTTTGAAGCGAAAGGTGTTACTTTAAGTGTGGATGATGAGGCCCGAACCTGGTTAGCGATGAACGGCTACGATGATGAAATGGGTGCACGCCCGATGGCACGTTTAATTCAGGACAAAATAAAACGTCCCATGGCCGAAGAATTATTATTTGGTAAATTATCGTCAGGCGGTCACATTACGATTACGCTTGAGAAAGATGAGCTTAAATTTGATTTGGAATCTAAACAGGAACTGGTAACGAACGAACCTCCCTAGAGGATAGTCAATTCATTTTGAATTGACTTAGCGAGAACGGAAAACAATACGACCTTTTGATAAATCATAAGGTGTTAATTGGATAGTGACTTTGTCACCGGTTAAGATTCTAATATAGTGTTTACGCATTTTGCCAGAAATGTGAGCTGTAACAACATGCCCATTTTCCAGTTCTACTCGAAACATTGTGTTTGGTAAGGTATCAATAACCGTACCTTCCATTTCTATATGTTCTTCTTTAGCCATTGATTACCTGCATTGTTAGTCAGTTCAACTTAATCGTTCATTTTACTTCAGAATTATAACATATCCACAAAATCAAACTGGGATACTTAAAAATTCAAGCGCGAATGATGCCTTAATTTAGCCCAATAGGCAAAGGAAGTTTATGAAATTGAGATATAAGGTGCTTTTGTGTGAACACTGATAGAGGTTAGTGATTTTCCGTATCAGCTGTTGAATCCGGATTATTCCAGCATATTCCAGCCAGAGCCGTCAAAAGCCTCCATTGGCCGGTAATTATCCTTGTAAGCCATTTTTTGGCATTGCTTAATCCAATAGCCCAAATATAACCAGTTAAAGTTATTTTCTGTTGCATAGTGAACTTGCCATAATACCGAGAATACCCCTAATGATTGCTTACTGAAATCCGGATCAAAATAAGTATAAACAGCGGATACGGAATCGATTAAATGATCCGTTACTGCAACAGCGACTAGTTTTGAGGCTATCCTGAATTCATATAAACGGGTATCACTCCAGCTGGATGTTACAAAACTTTTATAACTTTTAACATCATCATCATCCATGCCACCACCGGGATGACGTGATTTAATATAACGCGTATATAATTCAAAGTGCTCATCATTATAATCAGAGTTACACACGGTTACATCGACGTTTGCATTGGCTTTTAAAACCCGGCGCTGATTGCGATTAGGCTTAAAATCGTTAACCGGAATTCGCACCGGAATGCAGGCTTTGCAATCATTACAATGGGGTCGATAGATGTGTTCACCACTGCGTCTAAACCCTATTTTTGATAATGTTTGATATTGAAAATTACTGAGTAAGGCCGTTGGATCGGCGAACAGGGTTATTGCATCTTTATTATCCAGATAACTGCATTCGTGTGACGGCGATACATAAAATTGCAGACCTTGTAGATCTTGTGGATTTTTAGATTGATCGGTCATAATGCAATATTATTTTCGCCAATGTGATTTAGTTGATGTGTTACAGTGTAATTGTAGTAAATTTTTAAAGTCTGTTCGAGTTATTAATTCAGCTCCCAGACTATCCAGGTGCTGTGATTGAACCTGGCAATCGATAAGTTTAAAACCATCATCGCTGAGTTTTTGGCATAATTTAACCAGCGCGATTTTGGATACATTACTTTGGGTGCTGAACATCGATTCCCCGAAAAAAACTTTATCCAATGCGATACCGTAGAGCCCACCAACCAGTTTTTCATCAACCCATACTTCAACTGAATGTGCAAAGCCGGCATGGTGTAAATGAATATAAGCTTGTTGCATTTCGGATGTGATCCAGGTGCCTTCATCACGCGCCGTGGCACAGTTTGAAATTACATTTGGAAAATCGTGATCAAACGTAACTTTAAACCAATCCTGTTTTAGTGTTTTACGCAGACTGCGTGAAATATGAATTTTTTCGGGAACTAAAACAGAACGTGGATCAGGAGACCACCACATAATCGGTTGACCATCTGAATACCATGGAAAAATTCCTTTTTGATAGGCACAGGTTAATCGTTTTTGGGATAAGTCACCGCCGAGTGCCAGCAGTCCATTAGGTTCTTCAAGAGCATAGGAGGTGTCCGGAAATATTTCAGGTTGCGTTGGTTCTAACCAGAACGGTACTTTCATCATGATTCTTTAAAAGGGGAATGAGCTTTTAAAGATTCAATGTAATGTGTCATGCCGTGTTCTTCTCGCTGTAAAAAATCGTGAATAACATTTTTAAATTCAGGATGTGCTATTGAATGGGCAGACCAGGTTGCGGTAGGTAAAAATCCACGACTGATTTTATGCTCACCTTGAGCACCCGGTTCAAAAGCTGATAATTTATGATTGATGCAATACTCCAGACCCTGATAGTAACAGGTCTCAAAATGTAAACTATGAAATTCATCAATGCAACCCCAGTGGCGACCATACAGACAGTGTTGATCTTTTAGGTTAAATGCTCCTGCAACGTATTCGCCGTTGTGTTTTGCAAGCACCATTAAAATATTTTCTGGCATGGTGCGCCCGATTTCTTTAAAAAAATCTAATGATAATGTTGGGATACCGCCTTTTTTATCAAAAGTGCTGGCATAAAAATGATGATAGATCGCCCATTGAGAATCATTAATAACATCACCCTCGAGTAATTCAAAACTGATTTCCTGCTCTATTGCGCGGCGGCGTTCTCGATTTATTTTTTTACGATTTTTAGAAGTCATGGTATCAAGATAATCTTTGAAATCGCGATAATTATTATTAGTCCAATGAAATTGACACCCTAGGCGCTGCATTAGATTATGTTTTCTTAACAGGGTCATTTCATTTTCTGTCGGAAATAACCAATGGACACTCGAGACGTTTAAATTTTTGGAATGTTCGCTAACGGCATTAATTAAAATGTCGCTAATTTCAGTTATATTATGATCAGGATGAATTAATAACCGGTGTCCGGTAACTGGATTATAAGGTGTCGCAATAACGAGTTTAGGATAATACTCTATTCCCGAACGTGCATAAGCATCGGCCCAGGCCCAATCAAAAACAAACTCACCATAAGAATTAAACTTTAAATACAGTGGTACTGCACCAATCAGGTTATTATCGTGCCATAGCGTGAGGTATTGCGGAATCCAGCCAAACTCTTTGCCAACCGCATGATTGTTTTCGAGAGCAGACAGGTATTGGTGTTTTAAAAAGGGAAGGGTGGTTCCTGTTAGAGTGTTCCATTGCGATGCCGGAATTTCCGACATCGAACCACAAATTTTTACATCCTGTTGCATGGAGTCTCTAGTATTTCCATATGAAAATTAAATTATGATCAGGCTTTGTCTTCGAGCTCATCAAGATAACGTTCACAATCAAGAGCGGCCATACAACCAGTGCCTGCAGACGTTATTGCTTGTCGGTATATGTGATCAGCGACATCGCCAGCTGCGTATATACCGGGAATACTCGTTGCAGTAGCATTACCGGTGGTACCGGATTGTACTTCCAGATAGCCGTTTTCCATTTTTAACTGACCTTCAAATAAACTGGTATTGGGTTTATGACCAATAGCGATAAATACGCCGTCTACTTTAAGATCTTTAGTATCGTTAGTTTTGGTATTTTTCATTCTTAATCCGGTAACGCCCATGTCATCACCTAATACTTCATCGAGGGTATTATTCCATTCAATGGTGACATTACCATTTTTGGCGCGCTCTATTAATTTATCACTTAATATTTTTTCAGATTTAAATTTATCACGGCGATGAATAACAGTAACGTGTGATGCAATGTTTGCTAAATACAGTGCTTCTTCGACTGCAGTGTTGCCACCACCGATAACGGCGACAGGTTTGTTTTTATAAAAAAATCCATCGCAGGTTGCACAGCCTGATACACCTTTACCTTTAAAGGCTTCTTCAGATGGTAAGCCGAGATACATCGCGGATGCTCCGGTTGCAATAATTAATGCATCACAGGAAAATTCTCCGGTATCGCCATTTAAAATAAAAGGACGTTGGCTTAAGTCCACTTTGTTGATAGTGTCAAAAATGATTTCAGTTTCAAACCGTTCGGCATGTTTTTGCATGCGCGCCATTAATTCGGGTCCTTGAACACCGGCATCGTCACCAGGCCAGTTATCAACTTCAGTGGTTGTCATTAATTGTCCACCTTGCTCTAGGCCGGTGACTAAAACGGGGTTTAAATTGGCGCGTGCGGCATAAACTGCAGCGGCATAACCGGCTGGTCCTGACCCCAGGATTAAAAGACGACAATGTTTGGTATCACTCATCTAGCTTGACTCCATTTCCAAGTGCTTATGACTGGTTTAAAATTTTAATTATTAAAATAATGCCTATTATTGGTTTTTATATCTATTCTTATACTAAAAGTATGATAATGAATTGATAGATTAGTTCCACTAATCTTGGGACGTATAGTACGTTAAACCCTGTTACGGGGTAAAGGAGTGAGTATGAGAATCGGAGTGCCTCGTGAAATTAAAATTCAGGAAGGTCGTGTTGCATTAATTCCAAATGCTGCGGCAGAATTAGTGAAAAATGGCCATGAGGTTATTGTTGAAAAGAATGCGGGTATTTTAAGTGGCTATTCAGATGATCAATATTTAACAGCTGGCATAAAAGTCTGTTCAACAGCGGATGAACTTTTCGAACAAGCTGAACTAATTGTTAAAGTTAAAGAACCATTACCGGAAGAAGTCGACAAATTACGTCCGGATCATTTGTTATTCTCATATTTACACCTTGCGGCTGAACCACAACTGTTATCTGCACTCTGTTCTGTGGGGTTAACGGCGATCGCATTTGAAACGGTGGCAGACAGTTCCGGAAGATTACCCTTGTTAACGCCAATGAGTGATATTGCCGGACGACTCTCGGTTCAAATCGGCTCAAATTTATTATATCACCACCATCAAGGCCGAGGAGTACTACTGGGTGGCTTACCGGCAGCTGAACGCGGCAAAGTCGTGATTTTGGGTGCTGGTGTTGCGGGTAGTAATGCTGCCCGTATTGCTGCTGGCTTGGGTGCTGAGGTGGTTGTCTTTGACAAGAACCGAGACAAACTACAAGAAATGCGAACGATTGGTGATAATGTAACCAGCTTATACGCATTCTCGGATAATATCAGTGATTATGTGCAGCAGGCTGATTTAGTGGTGGGAGCAGTGTTAATTCCGGGTGCGAAAGCGCCGCATATTGTGAGCGCCGATCTGGTTAAAGCGATGAATCCTGGCAGCGTATTAGTTGATATTTCAGTCGATCAGGGTGGCTGCATCGAAACCATTCATGCAACAAATTATGATGATCCTACTTACATAGTTGATGAGGTTATTCACTTTGGCGTAACTAACATGCCGGGAGCCGTGCCAAGGACTGCTTCACAAGCATTATCTGCAGCTTTATTGCCCTATATCCAAAAATTAACTGATAAAAACTGGCATAATGATGTTTATTTAAATAGTGCAATTAATGTTGCAAATGGTGAAATTATATACCCTACTTTACAAAAGGAATAAAGCGATAATGCAACATAATTGCATTTAATTACATTGAATATTTCACTATAATTTAGTAAGTTACATTAATATTTTAATAAATAAGATTAACTTTGTGGCACAGGCATCCAATAAGAAAATAGAGAAAGATGATATTAGTCCGTTGTCGTTGCACCTTAAACGTGCGTGGCAGGAAGGGGCTTTGTTTGTGCTGGGATTTACTGCAATCTATTTTATTATTGCATTGTTTAGTTATCATCCAACTGATCCCAGTTGGTCTCAAACGGGTGACAAAGTATTAAATATAGTTGGGCCTTCGGGAGCCTGGTTAGCCGATATATTTTTAACCATTTTTGGCTATTTAGCGTACATTTTTCCGTTCATGTTAGCTTATGTCGGCTGGCTAATCTTTAAGGGTAGCCGATCGGAGCATGCCTTTGATATTCGAAATATTGTGTTACGTGGCATTGGTTTTATTGTGTTAATTCTTGCTGGTTGTGGTTTGAGTTATTTGCATTTTCTGGTTCCTATCGTAGCGCTACCTGAAGGAGCCGGTGGCATTCTAGGTGATATTGTTGGTAGCTTTATGCAGCAACGATTTTTCTTTCTGGGCTCAACACTCTTATTGCTGGCATTATTTCTAACGGGCATCACCATGTTTACTTCTTTGTCCTGGTTTAAGCTAATGGATGCTACTGGTGGTCTGGTTTTAAAAACAATCTCAATGATTCGAAATTTTATTTTTGAATCTTATAATCGCTGGCAGGATCGTCGTGCGCAAAAAAATCACGAAAAACATTTTAGAGAAAACACTGAAAAAGCAATTGAAATAACGTATTCAAGACCACCACCAAAAATTGAACCGATCATTCAAGCCGTACAAAAAGGCAAACGCTCTGAAGTTGAACGTCAACTGCCGATGTTTAAAAGTGAAAGTGACGGTAAGTTACCCGCACTGTCGTTACTGGATGTTGCTGAGCCAAATCCACATCGCTTATCGAAAGATGCTTTAGAAGCAATTTCCCGGCAGGTGGAAATTAAAATACAGGAGTTTAATATTACGGCTAAAGTGGTTGCCGTGCACCCGGGCCCGGTCATTACCCGTTTTGAATTGCTACCGGCAGCGGGTGTCAAGGTTAGTCAATTTACCAATTTAGCAAAAGACATTGCCCGTTCGTTATCGGTTATCAGTGTTCGAATTGTTGAAGTCATTCCAGGTAAATCTACTATTGGCTTAGAAATTCCAAATGAAATTCGTGAAATAGTGCGTTTGAGTGAAACACTCGAATCAAAAGCTTTTGAATCTGCAACAAGCCCACTAACGCTAGTGCTCGGTAAAGATATTAGTGGCATACCTATTGTTGCTGATTTGGCCAAGATGCCGCATCTGCTAGTTGCCGGTACTACCGGGGCAGGTAAGTCCGTTGCTTTAAACGCGATGTTATTAAGCATGTTATATAATGCAACACCGGACGAGGTGCGTTTAATTTTGATCGATCCTAAAATGTTAGAGTTATCGATTTACGATGGTATTCCACATTTGTTATCTCCTGTGGTTACGGATATGAAAGAAGCTTCTAATGCGCTGCGTTGGTGTGTGAAAGAAATGGATCGCCGCTATAAATTAATGGCAGCATTAAAAGTAAGAAATTTAAGCGGCTATAATCGAAAAATACTGGAAGCTGAAAAAGCAGGGGAGCCTATTATGGATCCAACACATCCTGCAAATCATCCGGAGCCAGCGGAACAATTAACAACATTTCCGTTCATTGTGATTATTATTGATGAACTTGCCGATATGATGATGGTTGTGGGCAAGAAAATTGATGAGCTAATCGCACGGCTTGCTCAAAAAGCGCGGGCATCCGGTATTCATTTAATTTTAGCAACACAGCGACCCTCGGTTGATGTGTTAACAGGGTTAATAAAAGCCAACATACCCACTCGAATTTCATTTCAGGTTTCATCTCGTGTTGATTCACGAACTATTTTAGACCAAATGGGTGCTGAGCAATTACTGGGTCATGGTGATATGTTGTACTTGCCACCGGGAACGGCAGTGCCACAGCGTATTCATGGTGCGTTTGTTGATGATCATGAAGTTCATAATGTGGTTGAAGATTTAAAACAACGCGGTAAACCCGCTTATATTGATGCTGTACTGGCAGAGCCCATAGACACTGAAGCCGGTGTTTATCCTGGTGATGACGACTCTGAGATGGATGAGTATTATGATCAGGCGGTACGTATAGTTACTGAGACTAGACGTGCCTCTATTTCAGGTGTACAACGACGGTTAAAAGTGGGTTATAACCGTGCAGCTCGAATGGTAGAAGCCATGGAACGTGCCGGGGTAGTTGGGCCACTTGAATCAAATGGTGCGCGTGAAGTATTAGCACCGCCGCCACCAAAAGATTAACCAATTTACTATTGACGATTAATATGAAAATTAAAAATTTAAATTTTAAGAAATTCTTTTTTATTGTTTCAAATATGATATTTGTTATTGCATTGAGTGCCAATAATTCTGCAATTGCCGCTAATGCGGTATCGAAATATTTTGGTGATATTAAATCATTTAAAGTGACCTTTACTCAAAAATCAATTGAACTGGATAGCAGCTCCAGCAAAATTAGCAAAGGTTATTTAATAGTGAAAAACCCGGATAAATTTTATCTGGAATACACTAAACCGTATAAATTGATTTACGTTGCCGACGGCAAAAAATTGTGGTCTTATGATGAAGATTTGGAACAGGTGATTGTTAAATCTCAAGCTAATTTACTGGTTAATACCCCGGCAATGATTTTAAGCCAGCCACAGGATATTGAAAAAAAATATAAAGTGAAAGCACTGGGTACAGAACACGAAATTACACGATATAAATTAATTCCCAAAGAGAAGAATTCTACTTTTGAATTTATCATAATCGGGTTTATCGATGGGGATTTAAAGCTAATGGAAATGTTGGATAATTTTGGACAGCATACTATGTTGCGTTTTGACAAGATTCAAAAAAATCCAAGTTTGGATTCAAACACGTTTAAGTTCATTCCACCCGAAGGTGTTGATGTTATCAGCGATGAAGTTTCATCATAATGTGTGATTATGGCTGAAACGGACGATCTATTTTCAGAACAAATTCAAAACACGTTAAACACAGAGTTTCGTCCCTTGGCTGATCGTATGCGGCCTCAAGTATTAAATGAGTTCGTCGGTCAGAAACATTTACTTGATAACGACATGGTGTTAACCAAGGCTATTGAGAGCGGTCAATTACACTCAATGGTTTTATGGGGGCCACCGGGCACCGGTAAAACAACTTTAGCAACTTTAAT
>JBGMRJ010000068.1:1294-2871 GCA_048061315.1 Gammaproteobacteria bacterium | reverse complement strand
TATGTTTTAAAATCGCTTGAGATTACTGATATTAAACAATCAATTGATCGTGCATTATCAGATAAAGAAAAAGGCTTAGGTAATCATAAAATTATTTTCCCGGATGATTTAAAAACCAGACTTGCAGAATACAGCGATGGTGATCTTCGTCGGGCATTAAATTATCTGGAGTTATCAGTCGATTTTGCCAAGACATCAAATCCGGTAGCTGAAATTACTATTACCGAAGCAGTTATTAATAAAATACTGGTTGGTAGTGTGCATCGATACGATAAGGGTGGTGAGGTATTTTACGATCAGATATCGGCTTTGCATAAATCAGTGCGCGGTTCAGCACCGGATGCCGCATTATACTGGTTTTGCCGGATGATTGAAGCCGGTTGCGATGCGCTTTATATTGCACGCCGAGTGGTTCGAATGGCATCTGAAGACATCGGCAATGCTGATCCACGGGCTTTGCAAATTGCTTTAAATGCCTGGGATGTACAGGATCGACTCGGTAGTCCCGAAGGTGAGCTGGCTATTGCGCATGCAATTCTTTATTTATCCTCAGCGCCTAAGAGTAATGCGGTTTATAAAGCCTATAATTCCGCCATGCAGGATGTTCGGGATAATGCTTCACTTGAGGTGCCTTTGCATTTGCGAAATGCGCCAACAAAATTAATGAAACAGCTCGATTATGGCAAAGAATATCGTTATGCCCACGATGAGCCCTATGGTTATGCCGCCGGTGAAAATTACTTTCCGGATGAAATGAGCCGTGATCATTTCACTGGAAAATATTATAATCCGGTTGATCGTGGTCTAGAGATAAAAATTGCTGAACGACTTGAGTTTCTTAAAAATCTGGATAAAGAGAAAAAATAATACCATGTCATCGATTACACCATCTGTAATACAGGGATTGGTCATCGCCAGTGGCGGGGCAATCGGTGCTTTGTCGCGATATGTAACATCACAGTTTTTATATGATCGCTTTGGCACGGATTTTCCCTACGGCACTTTGGGGGTTAACATTATCGGCTCCCTGTTAATGGGATTTTTATATATTTTGTTTATTGAGCGGTTGGATTTAAGTAATGAGTTACGCAGTTTTTTATTAATTGGTTTGCTCGGTGCTTTTACTACATTTTCAACCTTTTCTATTGAAACATTAAATTTAATGTTTAGTGGAGAGTTATTTAAAGCAGTATTGAACATTATATTAAGTGTATTACTCTGTTTAATCGCTGCATGGGTCGGTGTTATCATTGGGAGACAACTATGACGATGGTTGAAGTAAGTGTTGTTCGAATTTATATAACGGAAGGGCACAGTCAGCTTGATAATTTACTAAAAAAATTACGAGACTGGGAACATATTCGAGGTGTCACAGTTTTTCGTGGCATTTCTGGTTTTGGTGATTCGGGTGTTATTCATAAATCAACACTTATTGATATGCTCGGAGAATTACCATTAGTAATTGAATTTTTTGATACTCCCGATAAAGTCGATGAAATAATTGAACATTTACAACAAGAAATTAAACCAGGCCATATTTTAACCTGGCAGGCAAAAATTTCAGAATAAATCGAAAC
>JBGMRJ010000068.1:0-1194 GCA_048061315.1 Gammaproteobacteria bacterium | reverse complement strand
TTAACTTTAAAATTAACATAGATAAAAATAACAGGCGTAACAAATGCTAGATCCCCATTTATTAAGAAATGATCTTGAACAGGTAGTTAAAAAACTTGCTCGTCGTGGTTTTTCTGTTGATGCAGATAAAATTTCAGAATTGGAAACAGAGCGAAAACAATTGCAATCGCTCACCCAATCGCTCCAAAATGATAAAAATACCAGTTCGAAAAAAATTGGTAAAGCAAAAGCGAATGGTGACGATATTCAACCATTATTGAATGACGTTGCCCAATTTGGAGAAAAACTAAAAACGGCAGAAACTGAATTAACCGCGATTCAGGAATCGATTCTGGATATCGTATCGGCATTGCCCAATTTGCCTGATGATAGTGTTCCGGACGGCCAGAATGAAAATGATAATGTCGAAGTTCGTCTATGGGGCACTCCAACTGAATTTGATTATTCCGTTAAAGATCATGTTGATTTAGGCGTTCGAAATGGTTTACTGGATTTTGATCTGGGGGCTAAAATAACTGGCTCACGTTTTACCGTGATGCGTGGTCCTATGGCTCGATTACACCGGGCACTGATTCAATTTATGTTAGATGTGCATACCGCAGAACATCATTATATGGAAGTTAATGTACCCTATATCGTTAATTCCGATTCGTTATACGGTACTGGACAATTACCCAAATTTGAAGATGATTTATTTAAATTAAATGTTGAACAGGATTATTATTTAATTCCAACGGGTGAAGTACCGGTTACGAATATCGTTCGTGACACTATTATTGATTTTAAAGATTTACCGTTAAGATTTGTTTCACACACACCGTGTTTTCGATCTGAGGCCGGGTCTTATGGCAAAGATACCAGAGGGATGATTCGGCAACATCAGTTTGAAAAAGTTGAGTTAGTCCAAGTGGTGCATCCCGATAACTCTTTTGAAACTCTGGAAGAAATTACAAATCACGCCGAGGAAATATTAAAACGCCTTGAGTTGCCGTATCGCGTTGTTAAATTGTGTTCTGGTGATATCGGGTTTAGCGCAACAAAAACTTACGATCTTGAAGTCTGGTTACCTGGCCAGGCATGTTATCGTGAAATTTCATCGGTGAGTAATTTTGTTGATTTTCAAGCAAGAAGACTCAAAGCGCGTTGGCGCAATCCTGATACCAATAAACCTGAATTAGTTCATACTCTAAATGG
>JBGMRJ010000067.1:13889-16121 GCA_048061315.1 Gammaproteobacteria bacterium | reverse complement strand
GACTCGCGCTTACCACCAATAATTGCAAAACTACCATTCTCAATCGGCACAACCGCACCTGAAAATACTGTATCGTCAACGCGTTTACGGTTTTTTACATATTCACCCGGCATCAGCAATATCGTTACTGGCCCGGTTTCAGTTTGCACAATAATGTGTACACCTTTTGAATTTTTAATCGTACAGCTTCCGGCATAATTAATGTCACCCAACGATTTATTCAGTTTCATATTATACGGTTTTAATAATTCATTCACTTTAACCAGTTGAACATCATTGCGATCGTTTAAATGTCGCAATTCATCTTTAACGTGATTTAATGCAACCGTTTCAAGCGATACCGGTTTATTTAAAACCAAATAACCGGAAACCAGACCCACACTTAATAATACACTGGCAGCCGTTGCATAAAGACGATTTCGTCTAGAACCTGAATGCTTTTTCTCATTAATACTTTGTTGTAGCAGAATTCGCGATGCCAGACCTTCAGGCACATCAATATCAATTGCCTGTTGCAGGGAATGTGTTAATTTGTTTTGATTTTCAGCGTAAGCACGACAGGCATCACAGCCATCCAGATGATTAATAATGGCAGGATTATTTGAATTAGAGTCACTGCGTAGTTGCCGGCAGACATCGATACAATTTATTTCATTATTAATTTTCATACTCAATTCCTGCTACGATTTATTTCAGTCACCTTACTATCGTGGGTCATAATTTCCCGCATCTTCTGCCGAGCCCGACTTAATCGAGTCATCACCGCACCGGCCTTTGAATCCATAATGGTGGCAATCTCATCACATGTATAACCACCAATGACTTGCAGTAACAACGGCTCCAGATATTCTTCTGGTAAAACCTTAAGCGCATTGCGTAATATAACATGCTCAATATTGGCAAAATCGTTACTGTCACCAATAATAGTGTCAATTTCAATATCATCTAATGACACATCTTTTGTATGTTTACGTTCAAAATAACGGGCATTTTCCCGCCGAACAATAGTAAACAACCAGCCCTTGGCAGCTTTATGATCATCTAACGAGTCCAGTGCTTTCCATGCCCGAACAAAGGTTTCCTGTACCAAATCTTCAGCTAAAGACGGGTTATGACACAACCAGTAAGCGTAACGGTACATATCCGATGAATAAGCATTCACCAAGGCTTCAAATGTGCGCTGTTTAGCTTCCATATTCATAAGACCCCAGTATAAGCAAAAAGCTGACAAAAAATTTTATTTATTTTTCCTGTAAGCTTTTCATGCCAAAGCGGGTCTCTTTTTCAAGTACGTTAAAGTACTGAAATTTAATTAACTATTTTTTATACCTATTCTAAAACTCAGGAGAAAAACAATGATAAAGTCTAAATCACTTGCCAAAAGTGCCATAGCAAGCGTTATTGCTTTAGGACTAACAGCAACTGCGCCAAATGTAATGGCCGCAAAAGCCGGCTTTGAAAAATGCGCCGGAATTGTTAAAGCCGGAAAAAATGATTGTGGCACCAGTAAACATTCATGTTCGGGGCAAGCAGCAAAAGACGGTTTAGCCGATGAATGGCTTTATGTTCCAAACGGAACCTGCAAAAAAATTGTTGGTGCCAGCATTTTTGTTAAGAAAAAATAATGTAATGAACGCTCCAGATTTAACGTTTGGAAACAGCAACAGGTCAATCCAGAACACCGGTGTTGGCCTGCGTGCGCCACATTTCCATCACATAATGAAACATAAACCGGCGATACCCTGGTTTGAAATACTAATCGACAACTACCTTGGTGGTGGCCCCGCAGTTTATCAACTGGAACAAATTCGAAACGAATACCCGGTTACCTTTCATAGTGTTGGAATGTCACTGGGGTCAACGGATGAATTAAATTGGGATTACTTAAAAAAATTAAAACAACGTATAATTGATTTTGAGCCAGTGCAGATATCCGATCACCTTTGCTGGACATCATTTGGTGGCCACTACACTCACGATTTGCTGCCATTACCCTATGTTACCCAATCAATAGCAACCGTTGTCGAACATGTAAAACAGGTACAGGATTTTCTGGGTCAACGAATATTAATTGAGAATGTCTCAAGTTACCTTAGTTATAAACAATCTGTGATGTCAGAATGGGAATTTTTAGTCACCGTTGCAGAACAGGCAGACTGCGATATATTACTCGACATAAATAATATTGCCGTTAGTGCGTTTAATCATAATCTCAATGCTGAATCCTACCTT
>JBGMRJ010000067.1:8263-13789 GCA_048061315.1 Gammaproteobacteria bacterium | reverse complement strand
CAATTATTTTTTCTTGATTTAATCGATCAAAATTTAATTTTTTCAGATGTCTGTGACAAACACCTTAGTCGCTACCAAAATGATGATGTTACAACATTATTATCAAACGCCATACAATTAAACTGGATACACTCATTTACACTTAACCGGTAAAAGCCTCTTTAGAGGAAAGATAGTCTAATTCAGCAGGAGTACTAACGCGCTTTAGAATTGAATTTCGATGAGGAAAACGACCATACTGTTCAACAATATCATGGTGATGCTGTGCATAGGTAAAATTATCAGGATCAAGATCACGAAATAACTCGATAGAGCGTTTCTGATGCGCTATATCTTCACTGTGCATAAAGGGCAAGTAAACAAAACTTCGCTGAGTGTTAGACAATTTTTTATCAAACCCCTGTTTAATGCAATGCTCGGCAATTTCAATGGCTACTTTTTCTGTCGCAAAACTTTGTTTGTTATTTCTATAGACATTTAAGGGATATTGATCAAATACAATAATTAAAGCCAAACAACCAGTTGCAGTTGTTTTCCAATCATTCAACTTTTCATCACGTGCGTCTTGATACAGTGAAGAAAATTTTTGCTCCAGTTCTTTATCAAATTCCGGGGTTGAGTTATACCACAATTTTTCGACACGTTCAGAGAACCAAAATGTAACTAAATTTTTCGCTTTTTCATTATCCATAATTATTCTCGAAATCAACGCCAGTACCACCCAGGCCACAATAACCGTTAGGGTTTTTTGCCAGGTATTGCTGATGATAATCTTCAGCAAAATAAAATTCGGGTGCCGGTAAGATTTCAGTGGTAATCGCATCAAAGCCCGCTGCCAATAAAAGTGCTTGATAGTGTGAACAACTTTTTTCTGCTATTTTTTGCTGTTCAGCTGAATAATAGTAGATACCCGAACGATATTGTGACCCCTTATCATTACCCTGCTGCATACCCTGTGTTGGATTATGCGAGTTCCAAAATAACGCCAATAATTTTTGATAATCAATAGTATCTGGATCATAAACAACTAAAACGACTTCATTATGTCCGGTTTGGCCACTACACACTTCCTGATAACTCGGGTTAGGTGTAGACCCGGCAGCGTATCCGACAGCAGTAATAAAAACACCGGCTTCCTCCCAGAATTTTTTTTCAGCACCCCAGAAACATCCCATTCCAAATAACGCAGAATGACATCCTTCTGGATAAGGTTGTTTCATGACATTGTTATTAACAAAATGATTAGCACTTATTTGAATTTTTTCTGAACGGCCAGGCAGTGCCTGCTCGACCGTGGGTATTGTTGCTGTTTTATTCTTTCCAAACATAAATTTAACTCACACTAATTTAATCCAATTTATCATATATTAGTTCGACTGATTCGCGTCGGGCACATTTGTGTAACAAATGTTCTCTTAAATCATCAACTGAAATAATATGGTTTACCTGCATACCTTGTAATAATAAATAATCAGAGAGTAACACTCTGAAATTTTTTTCTGGTTCTATCAGTTCGCTAAATAATGCCACGGTTCCTAATCTCGCCATATTAATGACTTGAGCTGCGGCTATCTGAAAATTACGCGTTCCCATGTAATCAGCATAGGCCCGTAAATTAATGTCTTGCAACGCATCATGCTTTGAAACTTCAAGACTATTAACACTATTACCAAGTTGCAGACCAGCCCAATGATAAACAATGTCCTTATCTTCACATGATTGATGCAGATGCCCACGATCAAATTCCGGAAAATCAGTCGGCATTGGATCGGGCCGAATGTCAATCAAACTGGTTATTCCATAAAACTCTAAAGAATAAATAAATGCATTTATATCCGGGTTTATCGTTTTATGTTTATAACCAATTGTAAATATTTTCAGTTGGGTATTATCATCCAAAATAATATCCTCGCGTTAACACCTCAAGCTCATCCGGATAAAAATAATTTGAAATAGACACTATCTTATTTTCCTTAAATAAAAACTGAAATTCTTGAATGACCGACCACAAACATAGACTACCTTTGTTGTAATTCTTTATTGCATCACTAACCTGGTTAGATTCAATTTTATATTCTTTAAGTTGTGACATTAAAAAATTGACTTGGTGTTGTTTCGTAATCGGTTTTTTTAAAATAGTCATAATATTAGAAATGTAATGGCTAGTATCGTAATTGTTTATTTTTTCACCTCTAATGCGAATCTGGTGTTTTATCAGCTTGTTAAACGTCTCTAACTGATTATTTTTCGTTGCAGCATGCCATAAATTAACGATAAATACCCGTTCGATAAAATTATCCAACTGTTCATTATCTTCCAGTTCTAACTCGGAGATTATGGGTAACCACTCAATAGTACGCTTTATCGAGTTAGTAAAAAATCCAGATCCAAGAGTGGTTATTTCTCCATCAATCGAAACCCAGGGTGTTTCATTTAAGCCACAGCTTGGTGAACGTTCTTTGACTATATAACCACCATAACACTTTAAATTAGCGGCTTGTTGATTAGCTAAGCTTAACATTTTACTTGTATAATTAAGAGTCAAATCATTTCTATCTACCAGTTCAATCGAATTAGAATTATTATAATGCGCTACAATTTTAATTGGCTCTCGAGGAACGGTCATTCCAATCTCGACTTCTGGACATAAGGATACCAAATTAAAATAGGGCGTAAACTGCTTCGTTATAATTGAATTTTGTTTATCAGTACCGTCATAGCGAACCGATTCACCGAGTAAACAACTACTCACTGCAATTTTAATTGATGATTTTAAACTTTGCGCCATTATTTAATGATACACAAGTAATTGAAATATATTTAAATTTTTTTAAATTCGATGTAACGTAAAAAAGCCCTGTATTACAGGGCTTTTCTAAAGACTTTTATTACAAATAATGATTCAGCTTACTGTTACATCAACGGCCTGTAGCCCTTTTGGTCCTTGCTCTGTATCAAAATTTACTGCCTGTCCTTCATCTAATGCTTTGAACCCTTCCTGCTTAATAGCGGAAAAATGCACAAATACATCTTGATCGCCTGAATCCGGACTAATAAACCCAAATCCTTTCTTTGAGTTAAACCATTTTACGACTCCCGTTGCCATACTCAATCCTCACTGCTCATTATTATTTTAAATTAACTATTATTAAAAAATGAAATAACCAAACTTAATAACTCCTATTTAAGTTTAACCAAAGAATATTAAAAACACCATATAAATGTGAAACCATTTTGTTATTAAAATTTTACTTATTTTTAAGAATGGCACAGTGGATGCACAGAGATATAAAATTAAAAAATAACATAAAAAGTCGGTAAATTATTTAAAATAAATTTAATAACAGCGAATGTGTTAAGTGATACTAACAGTTGAATTTAAAAATTTTAGGACTTAATTTTAATAAATTGAGCAACAAAATAAAAATGAAATCCTAAACCAAATAACACTGAAATATGGAATAATTCGTGTGGTCCTATAACACCAGACAGTAAAACCGGTGTGCGTAAAAATTCCATTACGGCTCCCGTACTATATGCTATTGCGCCATAAATCAGTGGCAGAATAAATTTAAAACCATACCGGCGTTTTATCACTATCGCTGAGATAAGTCCCAACCAACCCAGACCAAGATATAATGTAAGCCCAAACCATTCAGGAAATCCAATAAAAAATATTGTTTTTAAAGTTAATCCCGTAATAGCAATTGCCCAAATAGGAATTAACATTCCCCAACGCCACCAACCCTGGAATAAAATACCATGAATGGGAGTAAACGTACCTGCGATTAATAAAAATATACCCGCATGATCGAGTCGTTGTAAAACATGCCGCCCGGTTGAGCCTGGTTCTAATAAATGAAACACGCCACTCATCGATAATAAAAAAACACCACAGAATGTAAATATCGAATAAGTTATAACATGACGTCGCGACCCCCTACTTCGCCAAATTAAAATACCACCCATTACCAACATAATTGCCGCTGAAAACAAATGAGTCATAGAACTAAAGGGTTCACTAAAACCCGGTATTGCAAATATTTCTTGAACTTTCACAGTAAACTCTTTTTTTAAAAAACGATATTATATTAAATATCCAGATACGATACTGGCTTATTATACAATATGATACAAATTAATAAAATTAGCTTATCAAAGGTATTTAAGGTAGGTATAAATAATTGATTATTGTGACCAACACCGTTGCAATGAACCAGTACCAGCACTTGTTTTTATCCCGATATTGGTTATAGAAAAACTACTACACTCAGTATCAGCCGTGTTTATATCCCTGTTTGCTATATTGTTAGTTGCTGTCAATGTATAAGAAACACTATCATTATTCAAATCACGAATGAAAACTGGAGTAACAGTATATAAATTTCTGTTATCTATCGCATTAGTTGTATCCAATACACAACCATTATAATTACTGGGTTGATTATTTACAAAACATTTCTCTAATTGCGCACGATATTGCAACAAACTGGAAATCGCCACTACACGATTTTTTTTCCAATTTTGTTCATTATAAATTGGAATAGCAATAGCAGCTAAAATTCCGAATATTGCTAGGACAATAATTATTTCAATTAACGTCATACCAGTGTTTTTTTTATTATATTTATTTTTTAATTTCATGTTAAAGTCACTACATTTAATGCCACTGGATTAGGGATGTATATCGATCCATGCTCGCCGCCCCATTGAAGAGTTAGGACCAAGCACCTTACTTGAAACGGTTTTATTACTAGTATTAACCGGAGTCACGATAGAAGAAGGTTGATTTGGATTTCCATTGCCTGAACCCGGTGTATTCACGTAATCAATTATTTTATTATACAATTTATCATAATCTTTTTGTGCTTGATCTATATTTGACTGATTACCAGTAGCTTTGGCCGTATCTAAAGCTTGTTTAAGCTTACCAAGTTTATTGCTAGGATCGTTGATAAGATCATTTAGCTGTGCTGGTGTTAGTCCTGCAATTTCATAGGCTTTGGCAGTAGCCCAATTCGCATCGCCATAACACGGTTTTGAATTAAATTTTAAATCATACAATTTACCAAAATGCCAAAACAAGGTTGACTCATATAAGAAAGCCGGGTTTGTATTTCCAACACCAACTGTTGAACCATTACGATTAGCTTCCAAACCACCATAAATTTCACTAGCACTAACTTTTAATATAATATTAGTACCCTTAACGTTAACCTGTGGCAGTAAATCAGTGGGTTGTTGTTTTACGACGGTTGTTGGATCTTTTGTATATTCATTGACATCAATCAGTTGAGTCACTAATGCGCCGTTTCGCCAGCGTTTATTACTGACAATATTTGCATTGGGTTTATTAACACAACTTGTTTGTGTTGGGTGCAATCCACCATCAATTATTGCTCTATTATTAAAAGAGTTGGTAAATTTTCCAGTACCGGCATCTACAGTGGCTAATATTTGATCCAGTGTGTAAATCAGCGATTTTCCATTATCGATCATCATAGTTGAAAAATCAGCTGGTACCGA
>JBGMRJ010000067.1:0-8163 GCA_048061315.1 Gammaproteobacteria bacterium | reverse complement strand
GCCAGCGGCATCAATTTTTACCCCTGCAGCCCGATTACCTTTGTCATAACAATATTGATCCGCTGGATTACTCGCTATTCTACCGCCGTCGGGTGAATCAGTATCAACATCAATGTGACCGCGAGCAAAACCTTCCGGTACTTTACCCGTTTTCGGTGGCGCAATTATTGGTAAACCAAGGCCATTGATAAAATTAGCATCAACACCATTAACAACCCGGGTAATTAGTTGACGAGAAAATGCACCCGTGCCCTGTTTCACGGCAATAGGAATGTCACCCGGCCCAGTTTGAACTCCTAAGACATCAACTGGAAAATTAACTGTATCGGTACTATCAAAAATCTGATCGTCATTAAGATCATAAAATACATTATTAGCTGCACCGTCATAAAAATCCGGTTGAATCAACCAGGCATCTTGCGTTGCAGGATTTATAGACATAACTTGAAATCGACCAGCACGTAAATTAGGATCCAGTACCACGCGCTCTCCTAACGGCAAATCAACTTTCCAGCCATCACTAGTAGTCCAATCGATTGGTAATGGTTTAAGGGGATCTTCAATGATAGTTCGAATTGTTCGTGTTGCAAGAGGTGGATTTATAATAACCATATCCGGTGATAGAGTATGATTAACCAGATTAGAACCACTAATGAACTGAGCAACATCAGTATCTCTAATTCCGTATAATGATTGAAGTAACGAATTCGAAACATCCGCCTTGCTTAATAGACTTCCCGTACCAAAAAGAATTATTCTGCCGCCGGTGGGATGATTCGTTACTTTAGGTGCAGTTGTTATCGGTTGATCACTACCCGCACTGAATAATAAATCCGCTTTAGCTCTAGTGGCTAAATCAAATCGATATAAATTTCCTTGAAGATCACCCGCGTAGGCAAAATCAACAGCGCCATCGCCATTAGTATCAATCAATGTAGGACGAGAAAGACCATTAGCCGTTATTGCGATATTGGCTTCAAGGGTTGTAACAATACCCAGCTGATCGATTAATAACAAACTTGCTACATCATTAGTGCTGCCATAACCATTACCGGTAACAATATACCAATTACCATCCGGCAGTTTAGCAATTTCGGATTTATCGTAAATATAACCGATATCGGGATTATTACCGTCTAATTCCCACAGGACTTTTTTATTAGCAGTAGCAACACTGGATTCACTGGTTAAGTCAGGGTCACTAATATCAAGTGCAAATAAACCTTTACCACCCGCACCAAGCGATCCAACCAGAATACTGTGCCAGTTTGAACTTCCAAAATCCATATCGCCCGCTGTTAATGCTCCATCAACATAATACTGATGCTGGTAGGGCAAATTAGCCAGAAGATTTAATTTACCAATTAGCATTGATGGAATATAGGCATAAACTTCATCACCCGTTAAGGCATCAAAAACATGTAACATCCCATCATTGGCACCAACATAAAGCCGGGGCGCACGTAATATATTTTGCCTTTTATACAAAGCATATCCCGGATCATAAATAGTCGAACTGGGTCCGGCGACATAGACCGGATCAGCATGAATAATATCACCCAGTATGCTGTAACGTTGCCGTAGCAACCCACCTGGCGTACCATTGACTTCATTTTGTTTACTACCACGAATAAAATCCAGAATATCACTTTGTGCTGCGCTTACCGGATTGCTGTCAAGGCTTGATTTTTGTGAAGCAGATAGTGAGTTCCAGGTAAATGGTATTTGATTCGGTATAACTCCCGATCCATTTGATGTTATTATTTTCCGGGTATTCTTAAAATAATTATTGGAATAATTATTAGTATTTTTAATAAACTGTAAGCGTGCAGACCAGTTAATTGCACCACTAACATTATTACTATTACCCGGTGGATTACTTGCAAGATCAACTGTAGTCGATATTGAGCCACTAGCGAGTAAATCATATTGCACTATATCACCCTGCCAGGAACCATTTTCAAACCAGGGCCGAAAAGCATATGCTAATGGTACGGATTCAAGATTTGTGGTATTAACAGCATACGATGCTATTGTTGCATAAGGCATTGTAACTGGCTCGAAAAAAGCTGTTGCACTTAGTAGCAATGACACTAACATTAATGATACAAAACTAAAAATAGATTTAAATGACAGTTTTATCATTCCTTCGAATACTCCATAAAGTCTAATTGTTTCTAATTTTATTGCGGCGGTGCAGTAGTAACATAAACAGATTGTACTAATCTCACCGCACCTCGTGCTGTTGTACTGCGAGCAGTTATTCTGAATAGATGTGCATTATCACCCGGTACATTATTATTTTGTGTCACCGCGATTGATGCGCCCTTTAAAGGTACTTGTCCGGTATATTCAATAACATAGGATGCTTTTCGTGATGCAAAACTATAATTAGCTGCCGTAACCGTACTCCAGCCAAAATTACTAAAATCAATCGCAGGTGACTTATTTATTTTTAAATTATAATATCCACTCACTGGTTTTACGTTGCCAATTTTTGCAAAATTTTCTACGGTGTTTTCTGCAAAGTGTAATGCCGTTTCTGCATCATTTAATGCCTGAGTATGATATTGCGTATTCCCCGTCATTAGTACTTGGGTGTTTGTTGCGTTCATCGAACTCACAATTAACATAGTTAGAATCAGTAAAATGACTAGCGATAAAATTAAAATAACGCCAGACTGATATTTTGGTATCGAAAATCCTGAATTTGCTTTATACACATTAATTCCCTATTAATTTCTTAATGCAACAGTACTGGTGAATAATTGTCTTTTAAAATTATCTATTGGTCTATAAGCAGGAAAATCGCCCATATTATAGGTTTTAAATACTCGTTGAACATTATTATTTCTTACCGCTGGACAATTAGCCCGGGCTAAAATCCAGAACCGCACAGCAACAACCTGATTCCAGTTAGGCGTTACAGTTAAATCATTACTAATTAATTGTGAATCAAAATACTGATTAACCGAGTGGTCATTATTAGTATCTACGCCATACTTAAATTGAATATTTTCAATCCCGGCAGCGACCTCCTGTCTTTCAGGTAGACCTGCTCGATTTAGCGATTCCCGGTATAACGTTGGAATCGGTATTCGATTACCATTAGCATCATTAAATTTACAAAACCGCCCACTATCGCCAATATAATAAGCAAAAGCACGTAATTGACCCGTTGATTCAGGTGTACCATCATTAATGATATTTGCCGGATCATTAGATTGAGCGCCACGAAACACTCTCGCAGACTTAAAAGAACTACGAAGATAATACCGGGTATCGTTAAATGCCGCTACGTTTTGACCTTCGACATAACGCATCGTTAATACATCACCAGCAACATAATCTGCTGCAATGCAGGCATAAGGAACACCAGGATCATTTAAACCTGTAATTCGTCTATCCAGCATTAATCCCCATGTAGCATCATTCGGGCAAGTATTAGTATTTTGCACCTGAACTTCTGTTCCGGAAACGGCTCCAATACCCGAGTTATAACCAAAATAGCCACTGCGTCTTAAATCACGGATCAGCATATCAAACACAAATCTTCCGGATTCCTGTAATTTTGATGTATCTTTTTGCACTAAAAAAGAATTCTTACTGGCACTGTACATTTTCACAATACCAATTGCTAAAATAGAGCTAATTGCAAGTGCAACGACTAACTCAATTAAACTAAAACCCGCTCTATTTCTGATTTTATATTGCATCTTTATAATTGAACCATTAATTGAAAACACCGTAAATCAGCAACACCTTGTGGTGGACAGTTAAGTCCGGTTGCACCATTACGATCTTCATCCCATCGAACGGTAATAGTATAATCTGGAAAAGCACCGGTAATTTCTCCGCTTCCTGATAATAACTGTTGGCTTAAATTTAGTTTCCATTGACTGTGATCATACGTAACCATTCCAGTTGGAACACAATTTCCAAGTGTGCAACTGTTATTAACAGGTAATGTTACAGTACTTGCTATTAAATAAGAATCTTTGGCTTGCTGGTTAGACATCATACGATCATACATGCTATACGCTAATATAATTGCCTGATTACGGGATGCGGATTCATTACTATTTTCCAATGCAATTACCTGCATACCGGCAAGACCAAGCAATCCTACAGATAAAATTACCATAGCAATCATGACCTCAAGTAATGAAAACCCGTGTTGATACTTTGGGTTGGAATACTGTTTAAACAAATATGTCATTTAAGTTCTTCCCTTTATTTTGTCATAGCAATTTAAAATTTATGGACACACAAAGTTTGAATCCAGATAAGTAACCCCGGTTGGTGTAACTGTTAGAGCTTTACCCGCCTTATCGTCTATATTTACTCTTACACTATTACATAATGTAAATTGAATATTATTTATTGTATTTATTCGGCCATCGTCACTAAATTGTAAAACAGGTGTTGCAACATTGGTTGCGAGTACTGTATTGCCACTAAATGCATCTACATGACTGAGAATTTGATTTGCATTACTGGGTAGCACAATATTCCAACCATTAGCCCAGTTAGCTGGATTAATCGGGATAATAGTAACACCTCTACCACGTTTAATTGCTTCAGATCGTGCCAGTGCAATGGCACCGTTAAAATTATTAATTTGAGATACAATTCGATTGTTCGATACCATATTTTTAAAATTAGGTAACGCAAGGCTAACGGCTATGGCAGATACCGCTAATGCGACTAATAATTCAACCATGGTAAAACCAGAATTAAATTTTTTACGCACCATTGATGATTTACACAAAAATACGGAAGGTTTTAAACTGTACAGATTCATATTGATATAATCCATTAATGTAAAACAACACGAAACACGTTCTGTTATTCTACTAGCACTCAGGTAATTATCAATTACGATGCACGCAGCTCAGTAAGGAATATACTACCGTTAGTCTGAAATCATCAGTTACTTTTTTTATTTTTACATAACACAAACAATAAAGTTTAAAATAATTGTAAACAACTTAAAGGTATTAAAAATTCATCATCATTTTAAACACAAACAAGATCTTTTAAATCGTGATATCAGTTTTACAAACACTATATAAGTAATTAACTAAATTCTTAATTTGTACAAAATTTGTTAAATAAAAGTAAACAACCCTAACATTTTGTTCAATATTGACCATACTTAAGCTAATAAACACAATTATTGTATAGATACAAAAATATTATAATAAAAATAAAGAGTTACAATAATACTTGCGTTGTTGACATTGAGTGGGGATTTCATTGAGTAAGACTATTTTAATATTGGGTGCGTGCAGTATTGTATTTTATGTCGCGTTCATTCTTTTTTTTAGTCAAAGTGCCAGCATCATATCACCACCAGAAAAACAAAAAATATTCACTAAAAACTCATCACATTTCTATACCTTTGGCGTTGTTCCTCAATATGAACAAAGACGAATTTTTCACATATGGCGACCAATACTGAATGAATTAGAAGCACGTACCAACATAAAATTAAAAATGGAAGGCACAGCAAAAATTCCAGACTTTACACGTAAATTTCTCCAGGGAAAATTTGATTTTGCCTACATGAACCCCTATCACATGATGCAGGCTGTTGATACACAAGGTTACATTCCATTGGTTCGAGATGGCGGGCGTTCATTAAAAGGAATCATAGTCGTTCATAAAGATAGCAAGTTTACAACAATTGAGGATTTACCAAAATTGAATTTCGCCTTTCCATCAGCAAATGCACTGGGGGCTTCACTACTCATAAAAGCTGAATTAGTTAAACGAAATATACTTTTTACACCAAAATATGTTCAAACACACAGTTCAGTATATTTACATGTTGCGAAAAAATTGTACCCAATCGGAGGCGGCGTTTTAAGTACATTAACATCACAAAAGCAGCAAATAAAAAATTCGCTTCGAATTATTTTTGAAACACCATCAGTATCCCCTCACCCAATATCAGCTCATCCTCGAGTTCCCAAAGAAATTCGGCTAAAAGTTAAAAACGCATTGTTGGAAATGTCTAAATCTAAACATTTTCAAAAATACTTAGAAAAAATTCCAATAAAAAAAATGATTCCAGCTAGAATTGAAGAATACATTAAGCTTCGCGAATTACACTTGGACAAATTGTATATTGCCGAAAATATTGACTAATTATAATAAAACCAGATGATATTTAATTTACCAAAATTAGGATTACGCTTTAAATTATTTTTACCATTGCTACTATTTAGCATGCTATTTGCTGCTTATGCACATTTCCAGTGGCTACCTCAATTTTTATCATTCGTACAACAACAGGAAGCGAAAAATATTGATAATCACCTTCACAGTGTAACCGAAGGTTTGGTTCCATTATTACTCGAAAATCAACTGGCAAGTGTTTATGACAATCTCAATACTTTATTAGAAAATAACAAAAACTGGAAAAGTCTTATTCTCAGAGATTCAAATAATGTTCAATTATTTCCATTTAACGACCAAACCCCTTTTAAAAATAAAAATAGTTACCATGCCGTACAAGACATAGTATATCTCGATCATTCACTGGGTACCTTATATTTAACAGTAGACAATACAAAAATTATAAACACCATTCATACTCAGCAACAGTTTTTTCTATTAGCATTAGTTTTATTACTAACACTATTTTCGATAGCGATAGTCATCGTATTGGAAGTTGTAGTACGCCAACCATTACACTACCTAGCAGCAGCATCAGACAAAATAGCTAAGGGTGATTTTGATATTGATTTACCAAAACAACACAACGATGAAGTTGGCAGACTCATTCACAGTTTTTCATTAATGCGTTATTCAATTAGAAAGTATCAATCCAAATTAAAAGTTGAAATTAACAGCCACAAAAAGACAGCAGATGAGTTATTTCAGGAAAAAGAGCGATTTTCATATCACGCAACGCACGATGCTTTAACAGGGCTTATTAATCGCCATGAATTTGATCGTCGTTTAACAACCGCCTTGGCAAGAACAAAAACCGATAAATCAAAACATGCAATTTTATATCTGGATTTAGATCAGTTTAAAATTGTCAATGACACCTGTGGTCATATTGCCGGTGATGAATTATTACGACAACTAACAAGCTTATTAAAAAATAAAATTCGGGAAGGAGATACCCTGGCCCGATTAGGTGGTGATGAATTCGGCGTACTACTAGGCTTTTGCCAATTACCACAAGCAAAACAAATCGCAGAAGTTTTGCGCGAAACGATTCAGGATTTTCGTTTTGCCTGGGATGATAATATTTTTTCAATAGGAGCCAGTATTGGTCTGGTCGCAATCGATGAAAACTCGGAAGACCTTACCAACATTTTAAGTAATGCAGATACCGCCTGCTATATCGCCAAAGAACGCGGAAGAAACCGAATCCACGTCTATACACCAGGCAATGTTGATCTTGAAAAACGTAAAGGTGAAATGCAATGGGTATCTAATATTACGAAAGCACTTGAAGATGATCGTTTTAAATTATTTTATCAACCTATAGTACCAGTAAATCGACATAGAAAAGTTCCGAGTCACATCGAAATTTTATTGGCAATGACCAGCGAAAATGGCAAAATTATTCCACCCGGAGCATTCATCCCCGCGGCAGAACGTTTTAATCTAATGGAATCAGTCGACATGTGGGTTATTGAAAACTCCCTCGAATTCATTTTAAAATATAATCAAACTTATCCCGATGCACCAATGATGTTTTCAATAAACATATCAGGAGTTTCATTATCAAACGATTCCATTCTTTCCCGAATTATTGAATTAATAGAACAATATGGATTAAAGAAAAATACTATTTGTTTTGAAATCACCGAAACCGCCGCCATTGCAAATTTAAGTAATGCTTGTATTTTTATAAAAGAATTAAACCAAATGGGCTGTCAGTTTGCCCTTGATGACTTTGGAAGCGGCCTATCGTCATTTGCATACTTAAAAAATCTTCCTGTTGATTCCATTAAGATCGATGGATCTTTCGTAAAAGATATCAACAAAGATCTAATGGACTTTGCATTTGTTAAATCGATTAATGAAATTGGACATGTAATGGGAATGAAAACAATAGCAGAGTTTGTAGAAAATGTTTCCATCTTAAAATTACTGCGCGATATCAACGTCGATTTTGCACAAGGTTATTTCATCCAA
>JBGMRJ010000066.1:13632-16220 GCA_048061315.1 Gammaproteobacteria bacterium | reverse complement strand
TTTGTAACAAATCTTAACCTTTCCGAAAGGATTACAGGGTTTACAATCCCTAGTATGAGAAGTGTGAAATTAACTTTTAAAAACAGGAGAAATACAATGAAAAATAAAAAACGACTTTTAATTCCCACACTTCTTTTCTTGGTTTTAGGTGCAGTTACGTTATCAGCGTGTAACCATCCTCAGAGTCCTGAGGAAAAAGCAGAATGGGTAATGCACAAAATTGCTACAACATTGGAACTGCGACAAGATCAAATCGTTAAGTTAAATGATGTTAAAGATGAAATCATGAAACATAAAAAATTACATCAAACAAAAAAGGCAGAGTTTATGGATGGCTTAATGGTTGAAATAGAAAAACCTACAATTGATAGAAATTTTTTCATTAATTTAATAGATCAACATAAAACTAATCTTGATACTTTAGCACCACCTATCATAGATAAAATAATCATTTTTCATGAATCATTAACCGTAGAACAAAAAACTAATGTCGTGAAAATCATGAAAAAATTTAAAAAAATGCATAATAAATCAGTAAGCTAGGCTAAAATGGGGTAGATTTACACTACCCCGTTTCTAACTCTAAATTATGAAAAAACGCATACTGGTTATTGATGATGATAAAAAACTCTGTGAGTTACTCTCAGATTATTTGGTGCAATATGATTATTCAGTTGAATATAAAACCAATCCTATCGATGGTTTAAAAGTAATTAACAACTACGAAATTGATTTGATTGTCCTTGATGTTATGTTACCAGAAATGAATGGCTTTGAAGTTTTAAAGACATTGCGTAAAAACAATTCGACTCCCGTCATTATGCTTACTGCGCGTGGTGAAACAATGGACAAAGTTGTTGGTCTTGAACTCGGTGCTGATGACTACCTTGCAAAACCGTATGAGCCCAGAGAGTTATTAGCCAGAATTCAAAGTATATTACGGCGAACTAATCATTCCGAAGAAAATTCAATTATCAAACATAAAATTATTTGCGAAAAACTGTGCGTTGATAATAGTAAACGTATTGCAACGCTTGATGATAATGATCTAGAGCTAACCACACTGGAATATGAAATTTTATATTTGCTAATCCGTAATACCAGCAGAGTAATAAGCCGAGATGACATCATGAACGAAATTCGCGGAATCGACTGGAATGCTTTTAATCGTTCTATCGATGTTGCAATAAGCCGTTTACGAACCAAACTAAATGATGATGCAAAACACCCAAAGTACATTAAGACTATCTGGAGACGCGGATATCAATTTATAGGAACAATCGATAATAATGCTGATTAAAATTTTTCATGCAATAAAACGTTCTGCTTTTTTACGTTTATTGCTTATATTTTTATTGTCGACAGTTTTAATTTTAATTCTGGTAGCAGCTACAGCACATTATATTAATGATCCTCACTTAACGATAAAACACAAATTTCAGGACAACATTGTTTCCTATACTCGTTATTTAATTGAAAAAATAGGCTCCCCACCAGATTATGATATTGCCCAGAAATTGTCAGAAAAAAATAGTTTGCACATAAAAATAGTTGGTGGACAGAAAAAATGGAAAAGCCAAAATTATGATTTACCCCGTTTATTACAATCTGAACAAAAAAAATTGATCAACTATAACGACATCAGCATTGGCCATAATTTCACCTACTCTTACATTGTAATCAATAAAAATAATTATAAATACATTATTGCATTTTCACATCGCAGATTCTCTGATCGAGAAGGGTTATTTATTATCTTACTTATTTTTATTATTATTGGGGTAACATCATTAAATTACTATCTAGTCCGCTTGTTATTTAAACCTTTACGCTTATTAGATGAGGGCGTGAAACAGGTCGGTGAAGGAAATTTTGATTTTCGGATAATAACAAAACGTCAGGATGAAATGGGTGAATTGGCAATGGCATTTAATAAAATGTCTGATCAAATTCAATCTATGATGAAAGAAAAAGAACAATTATTAATGGATGTCAGCCATGAGTTACGTTCTCCGATAACACGTATGAAATTGGCGTTGGAATTTGTAATTAATAATAAATCAAAAGAAAGTATTCAGGAAGATTTAATTGAAATGGATAGTATGATTACAGAATTACTCGAATCTGCACGATTAAATAGCCCTAACGCAACATTAGAAAAACAATCTGTCGAGTTTAATTCATTTCTAAATTCCATTACAAAAATCTATATCGATTCTGATCCAGGCCTACAATTTCAACCATCTAAACTTGATTTACTTGCCAATATTGATCGTAATCGTATTCAAATATGTATCCGTAATATAATCGATAATGCCTTAAAATATTCACGAAAACAAAACAGACCAGTCGTTATGGAAGTGTATGAACGTCCAAATGATATAACAATAGCGATTACTGACTTTGGAATCGGGATTCCGAAACAGGATCAAAAACACATTTTTGAACCTTTTTATCGTGTTGATAAATCACGTAATTCCGAAACGGGCGGTTATGGCCTGGGTTTAAATCTGTGTAAAAATATAATGCAAGCCCATGGTGGTACTATTATAGTAGAGAGTTCTGAAAACATTCATACCAGTATTTCT
>JBGMRJ010000066.1:8478-13532 GCA_048061315.1 Gammaproteobacteria bacterium | reverse complement strand
AATGATTTATCTATTTTGAGTTCGTTCACATTTAACTGCCGTAAATAGTTTAATGAAGAATAACCTGTACCAAAATCATCAATTGATAAATTCACTCCAATATTACTTAAGCGTGACATAATTGATAACACTTGCTCGGTATCATCAATCAAAGCATTTTCTGTAATTTCAAGTGTTAGTAAGCTTGGTTTTATTTTCCATGCGGCTAGCAAGCCAGCAACGATTTCTGGAAATGTTTCTGAAGTTAAATCTTTTGCCGTTATATTTATTGATAATTGAATATCTGGAACGACTTTAGCCAAATTTTCATAATCTCTTAAAGTTTTATTTAATACCCAGATTGTGATTTCTTTTATTAAACGACTTTGTTCAGCGACTTCGATAAATACTTCTGGCGAAATACTGCCATCTTTAGGATGCATCCAACGCATTAAAGCTTCAACACCCGTTACTTTGTTAGTCTTAATGTCTATTTTGGGTTGATATACAATGGACAATTCATTGGTAGCCAATGCTTTATGTAAGTCTGTTGCTAATTTTATTTTTTTTGTAGTCGCTTCAAAAAACACTTTATCATAAGATTCAATGACGCTATTCATTTTCTGTGCCTTATGCATTGCTATATCAGCACATTGTAAAATGAGATGACCCTGTGTCCCATGTCGGGGATATTCTGCAATACCAATACAAACATCGATTTCAATTCTAAGTCCTGAAATAATTAATGGGCTTTTAAATACTTCATAAATTTTATCAGCATATACGCGAGCACTACGCAATGAGATCTGTGGTAATAAAATGGCATAATCATGATCACTGTATTTTGCTATTTCTTCACTGTCTTCACAGGTATATTTTAACTTTTCAGCCACTGCCAGTAATAATTTTTCTCCAAAATCAAAACCCAATGCATAGCATAAATCTTTATAATTATTAATGTTTAAAATAATTAATGAAAAGCAAGAACCAGAACTTTTACTTTTTTCGATATATTCATCCAGAATTTTATTAAAATATATCGAATTGTGCAGTTGCGTTATCTGGTCGATGTAGGCAATATTTTTAGACTTTGTCGTATTAGAAATGTATAAATGATAAAAATTTTTTTTACAAGATTCTACGATCTTGCATTTCAAGAAATATTCATCAATTTCGTAATCGATGGTTTTATTTTTAAAATGATTATTGCTCATATCAACTAAAACAGATTCAATCTTCGGAGGTAAAATAGCTGAAATTTCTGACTTGCTTGATTTTTTAAATAATAGATTTAAATATTTGAGTGTTGCTGGATTTTGATAAATAACGGTTCCATCCAGCGCCATAATCAAAACCGGATCAGGATTCACTTCAGGAGCTTGACTTAATAATTCCAGATTTTTAATATCGTTTACTTTTTTCACTGAACAACCAAAGCCGCAATTACTACCTGAATTATTGTCTATAGTAATATTGTAGTAGGAATGTGACTTAAGTCTTTGAATGAAAATAGATATTACTGATAATTAGTCTATAGTGCTAAAATAGCCATGAGTATATTTTCTATACCGACTCATAAACAATAACTGTATTGTGGTAATAACTGTAAATGTCTTAATTCTATGAAAAAAATAACACTATTAATATTGTTTTTGGGTCTATTTTCAACTTCATCTTTGTGCCTTGCAAATGAAGCATATTTTGGTGCCAGTGTCGGTGAGTCCGGGACTTCTTTAAATGGTTACAATAAACCGCTTGGTTATAAAGCATTTCTGGGTGCTCATATAAACGATCGCTTTGGTATTGAACTTGGCTTAGTCAACCTTGGGGAATTTAAAAGAAACTCAACTCGATTTGAATTAACGGGCATTGAAATATCAGCAGTCGGTTTTATTCCGGTAGGAAGTAATGGCAATCTATTTGCAAAAATTGGTCTGTTTAACTGGGATATTGACTACCCTGGTGGCGCCTCAACCGATGGTTCAGATGTAACAATTGGAATTGGTGTGCAACTGCCTATTAGCGGTAATACTTTATTTCGATTTGAATATCAGGAATTTCGAGATATTGATGCTTCAAATGTTGATTTTACGTTATTGTCAATTGGTCTGGCACTAGCTTTTTAAAGTTCTGCATCGCTTTGTAAAAATTCTTTTATAGTGGAACTAATCGTATAGCTACTCGGTGGCATGTATTTTCGAATTTTTACCTGTCGCAGTGTTACATGGCGATATATTTTTTTAGTTTCAGATCCAGTATATCGAAATTCTTTTAATGCATATCTGTCTTTTTTAAATGCATTGTATTTCTCATTGATCTTAGAATATAAACCATCTTTAAATTTTACGCTTTTACTATTTTTATTGAATATACTATTGAGTTTATCAATATCAACTTCTTTAATAATTTTTTCTTTTAAACTGCGAGACATCCAATATTCAGATACAACTTCATTATCAACAATAAATTGATATTTTTCGACGAGAAAACCCTGATATGAACCCCGACCGGAACGTTTGATTTGTATTGGTGTCTTTGGTGGCTGATTCTCTGCCATCATTTCCTGTACAGCGACAGGTGTTTTTTCATTGAATTTTTTCTGTTTTATGGAATCTAATTTTTTGACCAGGCTTTTAAATTCTGAACATTTTAAAAATAAATAGCGTTTAACCTTATGATTAATTGCAATACAATTGTTAGTATTGGTATCAATAATTGAGCTTGGTTTTCCATCTTTCAAATAGATCGCAATACCTTTTTGATATATTGATGTCTGAGAACTATTTGCCTGTTTTGATGTTATTACTATTCCAGCAAAGGCCATTTGATCTAGACCAAACAGCGCTAATAATAATAATATTTTATCGTATCTATTTGCCATATTTGTATAAAAGAACTAAGTATTCGTCATTAAAGTATTTCTAAAAATAAAACCACGCTTTTAATAGTACTTTATTATAAAAAATATCCTTCAAATGTTAAAGTGAATTAAACGAAATACTATTTAAATAAATGACGAAATTTGATTCAGAGTTACTCTAATTTAACTTAATTATGCAAACAGCTCATTAATTCATCAACGAACTTCTCTAATACTTTATTATCGGTAATTATGTGTTTCAGTAATGGTTCTAATTGATTAAATAAATCTTCTTTTGATTGATCAACAAGTTTAATATTACCTTCCTGAATCATTTTCATGGCATCAGTAACCGATAATTGAATCGGTGCATTAGTATTGGGTATTTCAGAGTTGGATACAATTTTAATATTTTGTGATGAGCCCGCGGATTTGAGACAGTATTCAGACTTACGATAAATTTCATCATAAGATGAGAATTTCGTTATTTTCGGCATATAGATGCCAATACTCGGGACAATTTCGATTTTCTCATTTTTAGTGTCTACGAAGTTTAAATTTGCTATTTCAATATGCAATCGTTCAGCTAATTTAACAGCACGTTCAGTAGTATCACACGTTAAAAATGCCGCATATTTTGATAAACTAATCCGAGATGCCTTGTCTTCCGTTCGTACAAACTCTCTAAACAACTTACCAATTTTGGTAACAATATTAACAGCAACATCTTTACCGTTTTTAATAAAGATTGAATTAAAATTATCAATTTCAATCAACATCATTACGCAATGACCACCATGGCGAAATGAAAAAGCAATTGATTCTGTAACCGAACGTTCAAAATACGATAAAGTGCCAAGCCCGGTTTCGTTATCAGTCGATTGTTTTTTACATTCCTGTATCGACTTTTGTGCTTGTTTTGCCGCAGAATTTAAGCGAACAAAGGTATTCGTACGTGCCAACAATTGTACAGCCTCAAATGGTTTACTTATAAAATCATCTGCACCATAAGCATATATTTTTTGTTTAATTTCATCATTATCAGCAAAACTGGTAATAATAATAAATGGCATATTCTGAAATCGTGTATCTGTGGATTCGCGCATACGCTTTAATAATCCACAGCCATCTAATTCTGGCATTTGCAAATCAGAAAATACCACATCAATATCACGATTTGCAGTTAGTACTGACCAACCATCTTCACCATCAACAGCATCAAGAACGTCATACTTATCGGATAGAATATTTCGAATGGCCGTGCGAATAACGCGATTGTCATCAATAACAAGAACTTTAGCTTTCGCATTTGCCTGAGGATTAATATTGGGGGCAGTCACAGCCATGTGCTAATAGATGTCCATATATAACAAAAATAATTAATCTATGTTAAATAAAAATTAACATACTATATGAGCGCATTGGATTACTCAACAATGAAATAGAACAGAAATTATATTAAAAATCACCTGAATTTATTTTTATTATTTAACCAGAATTTAATATTATTGTTAAATATAGACAGTCACTCTACTCATTTTATAACAGGATTATAACTAAATTAATAGCGTTAATTTAGTCTATTATTTCTCATCTTGAGCTTTTATTGCACTGCTACTAATCGATTATTTCGATTTGATTCAGTCATCTCACTAATGATTTTTACTTCTTGATAAAACTGTTTCAGATTATTATTAGTACTTTTTAAAATCGCCTGAAAAACAGGAACCTTGTCATGATAGGTTGCTATTAATGCCAGATGAGCATTATTTAAATCCCGCTTCATCCAGCGATCATAACCAGAATAATTTTGCCAGGATTTTTTTAATTGCTGGTAATTGATTTGAAGTTGACTGAATATTTGTTTTTTTAAGTTTTCCTGATCATTCGAATTTTTAAATAGCTCAGATTTAAATAACTGCTCGAGTTTTACTTGAGTTGTTTTTAACAAATGCTTAAATTCGATTTCTCGCTGACGAGACTGCAAATACTGCTGATATAATTTATTTTTCGATGCAGTAGTTACACCATTTTCTCTAGTAAACCAGCGCTTAATACCTTCAATTTCAACTGCGGTTGCAAACGCCTCGTTAAACGCCGTATCATTTTTTATATAAACCAGTTGATGTGCTAATTCATGAATAATAAGCCCAACTAATCGTGCTTCATTATGCTGAATCATAGTACTCAGTAAGGGATCATCTAACCAACCTAA
>JBGMRJ010000066.1:2970-8378 GCA_048061315.1 Gammaproteobacteria bacterium | reverse complement strand
TCTTTTTGTAAAATATCGGTAATGGCTTCTTGTTCGGCTAAAATACTTAAATGCCCATTAACGGCATCGAAATAATAACCAACTGAAGAACAGCCTTGTAGCAGTAAAGCTGTCAATATTGAGATAAATGGAAAAACCAAATTTATACTATATTTGCCGCAAAGTCGCAAAGAGCGTAAAGAAAATTTATTTTCAATATCAACATTAAACATTTGTATAATTAAAACTTGGATCATTTAAAAGTTTACAAACTAAAAAAGTTAAATATCACATACCATAATATCACCACCACATTTGGTATCAAACGCAATTGCGGTCTCTACCGCTTTTTTGGCAATTTCAGTCGCATCTAAGTTTTCATTGTATAAAGTGTGAATAACACCCAAACTATAATCACTACCTGAACCAATCGCATAGTATTGCTCAAATTGGGTAATGCTTAAATCAGAATCGATCAGAAAGATGCCGGTTTTATTAACCACCAAAAATGTTGCATCAAGGTCCCCAAAGGGTGACTCATGGTCACTATCTGACTGATCATTCACGAAATTGTATTTATCGTGTAAGGCTTTCCACAATCCTAAGAAAAACTCAAAAATGGCGCTACGGTCTAATAATTCAACATCGGGCTGATCTTTCAGATAATTGTCGATAATGTCATCATACAAGCCCCATCCGGTTGAAGAGAAATACGATTCACCAATTTTACGAATTTTCTCCACTTTCAAATTAGAACCCGGAAAACTCATCGAACCAAAAGTCACCTGACTGTCTGCTACCAGGACTGTTTTATTATCTTTTTTAACTGCAACAACGATCGACATTTATATACCTCAATTTAATTTTTTTCTTTAGTTTTAACGACTCGTTTTTCTTTCCATTTTTTGAATTGTTTTGAAAAACCGTATTCACGATAAAACGGATCTTTGTAGAAATTTTCTATTTCAAATTTTGCATTAAATTTGTCCAGTAACACATCGAGAGTATCACCAACCTGGTGGTATTGATAAGTATGTAAATATGCTTTTAACAATAACCAATAAATATCTTCATAGCTATTATCTTCTTTAATGGCATCAGCTCCGATTGCTATTGCAGCTTTAAATTGATTTTGATTAATCAATATTTTTACCCGCAAACTATCCAATGCGATATCACCACCGATGTATTCACTGAATTTTTCAATTGATTGAAGTGCGCGATTATATTGTTTGGTAAAAAAATAATGATCCGATAATAATAAACCCAGATCAGGATCGTTTGAAAACTTATTTTCCAATAATACTAAAGCCTCACGATAAGCATTACGACTGGTGGCTTTTGCTATTTGAACCCGCAATAATAGTATATCGCGTGTTGATATAAATTTAACAGGGAGTTTTTGTAGCGACTTCAATGATTTATCATATTCACCGTGCTGGTATAAACGAATTGTCTGAGCATAGCTATCTTGAAATGATAATTGATCGCCAGTATAAATTAAAATTTTATCGCTTGTCAGTGTGTGCTGTTTTGGTTTAATCAGCATTTGGCTTACAATGGTTGTGTAACTGCGTCCTAACATTAAATCGTAATAATCAATTATTTTAACATCACCACTTTTATCCTTTTGAGCCTGAATTTCTAAATAACTGAGTTCACCGGTGTTAAATTTAACCCGAACCAAACCACGGTAACCATTATTTCGTTTAACCAGGCGTAAATATTTTATGTGGCCACGCAATCCAATTTTACTGGTTAAAATATCGGGTATCGCGACAATTCCACGTATAATATTGTCTCGTTCAACACTCAACTGGTCCAGCTTTTGAATAGAACCTGCTAACGAATTTCTAACGATTAACTCAACATTTAAATTATTGTAAAATGCATCGTCGTGTTTTTTTTGTAAGGTTGATACAAATTTTTGTGAAATTTCACCAAGCTCGGTTGGTGTAATATCCCGCAACTGATTTTTTGGAATTCCTGATACGACATTTTCTTGTATGTCCTGTTCTTTTTCAGGTTTTGTAATTTTACTGTACTTAATTTTGGGAGGCTGATTAATATCTTTAGCTGGCGTTTTATCAGCGGCATTGGCATAAGTAACCAAGCTCAAAAAGATAATGCTTAATAGAGGTGAGTATTTACTTACCGTCAACATACTATTATTACTTCCCTATGCAAAAATTCGAAAATATTTCACCCAGTAAGTCATCACTACTGAACTCACCGGTAATCTGTGATAAATCCTGTTGCGCTAATCGCAAATCTTCTGCCAATAATTCACCTGCGTTAGCATCCACTAATTGCTTTATACCGTGTTCAATAAAGTTTAACGCACTTTCGAGTGCAGTAATGTGTCTTCTGCGGGCTGAATACTGACTATTTTCAACCTGGGTAAAACTCATTCTGTCTTTTAAATGCTGTTCTAATAGTCCCAGCCCATCACCAGTCTTAGCTGAGAGGTAAATTGAAGTGGCTTTCTTTGAATCAGACTCCACTCTGGCCTGTTGTTTGGCTGAATCAATTTTATTAAATACCAGACAGAGTGGTAACTCACTGGGAAGTTTTTCTATAAGCTCTTGATCTTGTTCTGTAATTCCTATGTTAGCATCTACTAACATCAGAACTAAATCAGCCTGTTCAATTTCAAGCCAGGCACGCCGAATACCTTCTCGCTCGACAAGGTCATCACTATGCCGTAAACCCGCAGTATCAATTAAATGCAATGGCATGCCATCGAGCTGAATCGATTCACGCAATACATCCCGGGTGGTTCCGGCAATTTCAGTCACAATGGCACTATCGCGACCCGCCAAAGCATTTAACAAACTCGACTTTCCGGCATTGGGGCAACCTGCTAATACCACTTGCATGCCTTCTTGCAATAAACAACCGCGCTGCGCATTTTGTAAAATGTCTCTGCAAGCCAATTCAATATGTTTGGCATCATTAAGCACCTTGCCATCGGACAAAAAATCGATTTCTTCTTCGGGAAAATCAATTGCCGATTCAACGTACATTCGTAATTGAATTAATGATTGCACCAAAATATGAATGGCTTTGGAAAATTCACCTTGCAGTGAGCGTTGTGCGGCTTGCACTGCTTGTCGCGATCCGGCATCGATTAAATCAGCAATGGCTTCGGCTTGTGCTAAATCCAGTTTATCATTTAAAAAGGCACGTTGCGAAAATTCACCGGCACTGGCATGCCGTGCACCTAGCTCAATAACGCGCTGCAGCAACATATCCAATACCACCGGGCCACCGTGGCCTTGTAATTCTAAAACGTGTTCGCCCGTGAATGAATGTGGTGCAGGAAAATAGAGTGCGATACCCGAATCAATGGCGTGTTGTGCAGCATCAATAAAGGAACACAATAATGCTTCACGCGGCTTCGGTTTTGAATTTAATATTTTAGGTAAATAATCGGGAACATCGGGTCCCGAAATTCGAATGATACCAACACCACCTCGGCCTGGCGGTGTTGCCAGTGCCACGATGGTGTCGGTATCACTCTGAATCATGAGCGATCATTTTTTCTTTTTGGATTTATCCGATTTACCATAACTGCCTTTTTCAAGAACAATCTTGGTAATGTATTGTTGTTGTAAAATCGACAACGAATTATTCACCACCCAATACAATACTAAGCCAGATGGGAAGAATGCAAAAAAGACCGTGAAAATAAACGGTAACATCATCATCACTTTAGCCTGAATGGGATCAACCATGGTTGGATTTAACTTTTGTTGCAGGAACATCGTTAAGCCCATAATAACGGGTAATACAAAATACGGATCTTTGGTGGATAAATCCTGAATCCACAACATGAAGGGTGCCTGACGCATTTCGACACTTTCAAGTAACACCCAATATAAGGCGATAAAAACCGGAATTTGAACCAGCATCGGTAAACAACCACCCATCGGGTTGAATTTTTCTTTTTTGTATAATTCCATCATGGCCTTTTGATAAGCCTGACGATCATCACCAAAACGTTCTTTTAATGCTGCCATGCGCGGTTGAACCCGCTTCATGTTGGCCATGGATTTATATTGCGTTTCGGATAACTTGTAAAATACTGCCTTGATTAAAATGGTTAGGAAAATAATGGACCAACCCCAGTTACCAACCCACGAATGAATGAAATCCAGCGCGATATGCAATGGCTTTGCGATAACCGTTAAAAACGTATAATCCACGGTTAGTTCTAATCCGGGTGAGACCTCTTCTAAAACGGATTGAATTTTAGGCCCTAAATACAATTGTGATTTAACTTCCTGACTGGAATTTTTAGCGACATTAACCCAACCGGAATTCATGCCGAGATAATATCGACCCTGACCCAGATCAGTTGAATAATAATGTTGTGGTTGTTTACTATCAGGCACCCATGCACCTAAAAAGTAATGCTGAATCATGGCAATCCAACCACCGGTAACATCGCGTGATAAATCTTGATCAGCCATATCACCAAAATCGTATTTTTCATAACGTTCGGCTTCACTGTAAATAACACCACCAGTGTAGGAGTAAGTACCCGTTAACATAGAACGACTTTCTGTCGGCTCACCACGCAGTAAACGATGTCGTAATACACCTTGCCAGTTTTGTTGGGATTTATTATTAACGATATGAGTTACTTTGATTAAATAACTATCACGTTGAAATTCGAAACGTTTGATGATTTCAATACCTTCAGGACTCAGCCAATTAAGATCAACCGTTAATTTGTCGTTACTCCCTAAATCATAATTTGAACTCGCGGTGGTATACGGTGATTTTGTCGTTGGCACAACTTGTAATGCCGAGGATTTAGAATCAGGCAAAGTCATAAAACCGGATTGTGCAACAAACAAGAGATCGCCACTATCACTTAATAAACGAATCGGTTGATCCGGTTTATTTAATTCAATCGGATACTTCACTAGATCAACACGTCGAATGTCACCTTCAAGTAAATCGATGTCGATATCAAAGGTATCTGTTTTAACATTAATTCGATTACCGGATAGTAAAATGTTAGCGGATTTAACCGAACTGGTATTAGCAGAAACACCCGGTAATTGAGGTGTTGCTGGCTTGGTGTTATTGATATCGTTTCCAGCGGGTAGTTGGCTATTGTCACCCACTGATGGAATTGCGTTATTATTAATATTTAATGTTGATTCCGTATTCACAACCGGTGCGTGCGGATTAAATTGAGCTTGCCATGCATCCCATAATAAGTATGCGACAAAAAATAAACTTGCAAATAATAAAATTCGTTGTTGTTCCATAGTGAGCAGTTACTTCTTTGTTGTGTCCGTTATTGAATTATGATGATGTGTACACTGTGTAATCACATCAGTTTCCGGTATTGGATCATACCCGCCTTCATGCCAGGGATGACAGCGTAAAATTCGTTTTATTCCAATCCAGCT
>JBGMRJ010000066.1:0-2870 GCA_048061315.1 Gammaproteobacteria bacterium | reverse complement strand
TCCAAACCCGTTAATAATTCCTGATTAAACCGAAAACTTTCACGAATAAGTCTTTTTATACGATTACGCGAAACAGCCAGACGCAATTGTTTTTTTGCAATAGCAAGACCCAATCGGGCAACCTCACGATCATTTTGTCTACTCAATAATGTAAAATGTTTATTACTCTGTTTGCAGGCTTGCGCAAAGACGTAGGCATATTCAGCTGCGTCGGTGAGTCGACTGGAACGGGTAAATCGCTCGGAGGGCGTGTTAATTATATTTGCTATTCAAAATTGCCGAAGACAATTTTGAAGTCTCCCTGATTTTGAAGGTATTCGCATCTTTGGAATCCTCCGGGATTTTAACGTGTTAATTATTCTGAATTGTTTCAGCACACAATATTAAACACGTTGCACGACCATTATAGTCTATGCGCTCAGACGTTTACGTCCACGAGCACGACGTGCTTTAATGACTTTACGACCACCAATTGTTTTCATGCGTGCACGAAAACCATGAGTACGTTTACGTTTAATTGTGCTGGGTTGAAATGTTCTTTTCATGTTTCTAAACCACTTAATAATTGAATTAATTCATGGAAAGTCGGGTAAAATTTACCGGTTGACTGACCTGCTATAGTACTGCAAAGAGCCGAGAAAGATACTGTGGATCAGGGGTTTGTGTCAACTGATCCAGCGAAATATTTTATACAAAAGTGTATTTTTAATCAGTTTATTTCTACATTAAAACTGTGTTTTTAAACTAATTTTAAAATTTCTTCTAAATGACGCATTTGCTTGTGGATAACTTTTGCCAGCCAGAGTAACATTAAACTCTGCTCGGCCATAATCCCAGCATAAACCAATAAGAATAAGCATATTTACTAATTAAATCAAAGTATTAGGAGAATCCGTGATGACTAGCGTTTGGGATAAATGTCTCGATCGTTTGGAGGGTGAATTGACCCCGCAACAATTCAACACCTGGATCCGTCCGTTACATGCTGTTCAAAATAACCAAAAATTGTGCTTGTTGGCACCCAATCAGTTTGTTATGGATTGGATCAACGACCGTTTTATTAACCGAATTAGCGAAATTGTGTCATTACTTGACCACGATGGCGACATTATTGACGATGTTACTATTCAAATCGGCAGTGTCGATAGTCAGACAAGTCTCGATAAGTTAACTAAAAATCAAAAATACCAACCGGTAAGAAACTCGGCACGTAAAAACAAAGCCAACCTGATTAAAAATAACAGTAATCTTAATCCAAAATTTCTGTTTGATAGTTTTGTTGAAGGCAAATCAAATCAACTGGGTAAAGCAGCATCTATCCAGGTAGGCGAAAACCCGGGTGATGCCTACAACCCGTTATTTATTTACGGTGGAGTTGGTCTCGGCAAAACGCATTTAATGCATGCTGTCGGTAATATGATTTTACAGAACAATCCCAATGCCAATGTTGTGTATTTACACTCTGAACGATTTGTTCAGGATATGGTAAAAGCATTGCAACACAATACCATTAACGAATTTAAACGTTACTACCGATCAGTTGATGCATTATTAATTGATGACATTCAGTTTTTTGCAAAAAAAGAACGCTCCCAGGAAGAATTCTTTCACACATTTAACGCTTTATTAGAAGGACAAAAGCAAGTCATCCTGACTTCGGATCGTTATCCAAAAGAAGTGGATGGTTTGGAAGAACGGTTAAAATCCCGCTTTGGTTGGGGATTAACCGTTGCCATCGAAGCACCTGAACTCGAAACACGCGTTGCTATTTTAATGAGCAAAGCCGAACAGGCCAAAATTGAATTGCCCAATGAAGTTGCATTTTTAATCGCTAAATGCATTCGATCAAACATTCGTGAACTCGAAGGTGCTTTGCGACGAGTGTGTGCCAATGCCCAATTTACCGGCCAACCGATCACACTTGAATTAGCCAAAGACGCATTACGAGATTTATTGGCCTTACAAGATAAATTAGTTACTATTGAAAATATTCAAAAAACAGTCGCAGAATATTATAAAATTCGAGTAGCTGATTTATTATCGAAACGTCGTAATCGGTCAATTGCTCGACCAAGACAAATGGCAATGTTTATCTGTAAAGAATTAACAAATCACAGTTTGCCAGAAATTGGTGATGCTTTTGGTGGTCGTGATCATACGACAATATTACACGGCTGTCGTAAAATTACCGAACTAGTAGAAACTGATCCGCGAATTAAAGAAGATCAGTCTAACTTAATTCGAACATTGAGCACCTGAATAAGCGGTGACATTAACCCGGATAACATCGGTATAAGTTACAAATAAGTATGTGGATAAGATGTTTATTGTTTAATGGTTTATCTCAAACACGGAGTTATCCACAAAGCATGCACACTTAATACAGCAGCAGATTAAGGTCTATGCGGAGCCTTTGAAGTACTATAAACCTATGATTATTCTAGTGAAATATGAGTTATCCACAGAAAGTAGGATCACTAATAATAATAATAATAGTTATATATATAAATAATAATATTAATAGATAGTCTGAACATAAAGCTAAATTTCAGGAAGAAAAAAATGAAAGTATCCATAAACAGAGAAATTTTATTAGGACCACTTCAAACAGTTTGTAGTGTTGTAGAGCGACGTCAAACCTTACCTATTTTGTCTAATATTCTGATTCAATTTAAAACTGATTCAATCACACTGACTGGAACCGATCTCGAAGTAGAAATGGTTACCAAAATTGCACTAGCTGCTGATCAGGCTTCAAGTGATTTGGGAGACATTACTCTCCCAGCACGAAAATTTTTAGATATCGTTAAAGCGCTTCCAGAAAATGCCACAATAAATATTTCCATTGAAAAAGAACGTGCCGAAATTCG
>JBGMRJ010000065.1:0-16230 GCA_048061315.1 Gammaproteobacteria bacterium | reverse complement strand
AAATTGTTAATTGTTTACTAAGTCCGGATGGTGGTATTGCAGCACTTGCTGTTCTGCAAATAAACAGCATTAACGAGGAACAAATTCTTGTAAAATCCACACCTGAAATCAAATTTACTATTCAAAATTTACCTTATTCATTTGAAGAATCAAATAACTAACCTGAGCTGCGTATAAGCAAATTAGTAGTTAAAATCCGGCCACGAAATTGCGATAGCCTTATCACATGTTAAAGGTGTCTAATCTTCCTTCGTAAGATTAGGATCCATGGCTCGCTCGAGTGCCGCGTCCTGCGGCACACGGTCTTGATAAGGCTATCCCAATTCCATGTCCTGACATCTTGGGGTCATGAACTAGTTATTGCTTTCTTAATTTATTATACGCAGCTCAGGTTAATTAACGGATATTCAGTAATAAATTCAAAACCATAAACCGCAGAGTACTCAGAGGTGTGCAGAGTTTAATTATTCCAGAAATTGTTTGAGGTTATTAAATATTACCATCCATTCTAGCTCTCACAAACACTTGTACAGTGCTCTGCTAATGATTGTTCAACTTCTCATATTGCTTGCCGATAACTTTACCTAGAATGCATTCCTACGTTTACATTGATCTATAGGGCAACACAATGAGTGAAATATCAGAACAAGAGTTCCTGGATAGTTTATTAGCTGATCTGGAAAATGATCAGTTAGTTTTACCAACTTTACCCGAAGTTGCACTAAAAGTACGAGATACTCTGGATGATGACGATGTTTCGATGAATAAAGTAAGCGAGGTAATTTCATCAGATGCTGCACTATCGGCACGATTAATCCAGGTAGCAAATAGTCCATTACTACGCGCGTCACAACCTATTGATACTTTATTAGGTGCAATTTCTCGTATGGGCTTTACGATGGTAAAAAATCTGGTTACCAGCATGGTTATGGAGCAAATGTTTCAGGCAACATCAGATATTACTGATTCGCGTTTACGTGCAATCTGGGAACATAGCACACAAGTTGCGGCTATTAGTCATGCACTCTGTGCTGAAATGACAAAATTACCTGCCGATCAAGCCATGTTAGCAGGTTTAGTGCATGATATTGGTGTACTTCCAATATTAAGTCGTGTTGAGGAATATCCGGAATTATTGGATGATGAAGTAAAATTCGATGCCATTATCCAAAAAGCGCATACTTGTATTGGTGCCGCCATTTTGAAAAAATGGAGTTTTTCTGATGAAATTATTGCAGTTGCTAAAGATCATGAAAACCTAAGTCGAGATCATGAAGGTCCTGCAGATTATACTGATATCGTTATGGTAGCCAATTTGCAAAGTCACTTTGGAACTAACCACCCTCTTACCAAGCAGGATTGGTCTAAAGTTCCAGCATTTCATAAATTAGGTCTGGAACCTGAAATGAATATTGTGGATATGGAAGATGCTGAAGAAAAAATGAATGCTGTAAAAACTGCGTTAGGCGGTTAATTAACCTGAACGCTTATAATATATTAAGAAAACAAATTATATTGTTTTGAACAACGAAAATGTAGTTACTCATAATAACTTGTTCGCTTTTTTTTCAGAAACTGTCTTTAATCGTTTTAAACCTCGATCAAACATTTGTCCAATCATGCTATCTATCATCATCACAAAGTAACCACCTAAAACGGGAATCTCCATTGAACCAGACATACTCCAGGTAACCAAAGTATTGTCACCATCTTTAGAATATAACATTGACGAAACTGATTTTTGATCACCACCATCAAAATATAAATCATAGACAATACCTTTTTCGGCAGAAGATTCGGTAATTTCCAGTTTACCTTCACCACTATCGCCCTTCCATGATTGGCTCGCGCCAACTCCTTGTGATTTTGAACCTTTAAAAATCAACATTGACGGATCATCCAGTTTCCAGGTTGTCCATTGTTCCCAGTTATCGAGATTACCGACAAAATTATGAATTAACTCATTTGAGGCATTAATGCTGATAGAACGACGAACAGAAAAATCCTTCGGTAAGAAAATACCGATCAGGCCAGTAATCAAGATAATAACTGCAATTGAAATCGCAAATAATTTTAAAAAACGCATCATTCCTTCCTTAATTTTTCAAGCTTCAGGTTTCATGTGAGGAAACAACAATACATCACGAATTGATGGAGAATCTGTAAATAACATAACCAGTCGATCTATACCAATACCTTCACCCGCCGTCGGAGGCAGTCCATGTTCTAATGCAACAATATAATCCTCATCATAAAACATTGCTTCATCGTCACCGGCTTCTTTTTCATTTACCTGTTGTTGAAAACGTTCAGCCTGGTCTTCTGAATCATTTAATTCCGAGAAGCCATTACCAATTTCACGTCCACCAATAAAAAACTCAAACCGATCAGTAACAAAATGATCATCATCATTTCGCCGTGCCAGTGGTGACACCTCGGTAGGATAAGCGGTGATAAATGTTGGGTTCATTAAACGATGCTCGACAGTTTTCTCAAATATTTCAATTTGAACTTTACCCAGACCATACGAATCTTTTAACGGGATACCAAGACCTAAAGCAATTTTTCGCGCAGACTCATTTGATTCAATATCAGCAGCAGATAAATCCGGGTTATAATGCAATATAGATTCTTTTATCGTCATTCTTGTAAATGGTTTACCAAAATCAAATTCATCACCTTGATAAATTACTTTGGTATTACCCAGAACTGTTTGTGCCATTTCACGTAACATATCTTCGGTTAAATCCATTAGCATTTTATAGTCGGCAAAGGCTTCGTAAAATTCAAGCATAGTAAATTCAGGATTATGCCGACTTGACAATCCTTCATTTCGAAAGTTCCGGTTAATTTCAAATACCCGTTCAAAACCACCCACTACCAGACGTTTTAAATAAAGTTCTGGTGCAATACGTAAATACATATCCAGCGCCATGGCATTATGATGTGTAATAAAAGGACGTGCTGTCGCACCACCGGGGATCACTTGCATCATTGGCGTTTCAACTTCCATATACCGTTTTTCTATCAGGTAGTTTCGGATAAAACTGATAATTTCAGTTCGAATACGGAAAGTTTTACGTGATGATTCGTTCATTATTAAATCAATGTAACGTTGTCGATAGCGTATTTCCTGATCGGACAGACCATGAAATTTCTCGGGTAATGGTCTAAGTGATTTTGTTAGCAACCGAATATTATCGACTTTAACCGTTAACTCACCTTTATCCGTTTTTGATAACAAACCTTGTGCACCAACAATATCCCCAATATCCCATTTTTTAAATTGGGTGTTATAAAAACCTTCGGCTAATTTATCGCGACTCACAAATAACTGTATTCGACCTGACATGTCTTGAATCGGTGCAAAACTGTTCTTACCCATAACCCGCTTTGCCATTAAGCGACCTGCAACAGAAACCTGAAGCGCTAAAGTTTCCAGCTCCTCCTTATCTTTATCGCCATATGCTGCATGCAGGTCACCGGCTAAATGTTGTCGTCGAAAATCATTAGGAAATGCATTGCCATTCTCTCTTAAAGCCGATAATTTACTTCGACGCTGTGCTATTAATGCATTTTCATCAATTTCATTACTCATATTTTTACTATCGCTCATATTTTAATTTATATTTATTTAATTCAAAATCTTTAATCGCTGAGGACGCAGAGGTACACAGAGAAATAATTTAAACTGTGGTTCAGAAATTATTATCATAAACCTTTTTTTAAGCTAGCTTCAATAAAATCGTTTAAATCACCATCAAGTACTGCTTGAGTATTGGTTTTTTCTATTCCTGTTCTTAAATCTTTTATTCGGGATTGATCCAGTACATAAGAACGTATTTGACTGCCCCAACCGATATCCGATTTTGAGTCTTCCAATACCTGTTTTTCTTCATTTTGTTTTAACATTTCCAACTCGTATAATTTTGCCTTGAGTTGGCTCATGGCATTAGCTTTATTTTGATGTTGCGAACGTTCGCTTTGACATTGTACAACGGAATTGGTTGGTAAATGTGTAATTCGTACTGCAGAATCAGTTCTGTTCACATGCTGACCACCTGCACCACTGGCTCGATAGGTATCAATTCTTAGATCTGACGGATTAATATCTATTTCGATTGAATCATCAACTTCAGGATAGACAAATACCGATGCAAATGAGGTGTGACGTCGGCTACCTGAATCAAAGGGGGATTTACGGACTAATCGATGTACGCCGGTTTCTGTTCTTAACCAACCAAATGCATAATCACCAGTGAACTTAATGGTGCCACTTTTGATACCGGCGACATCACCAGCAGAAATTTCGATTATTTCGGTTTTAAATCCATTTTGCTCCCCCCAGCGTAAAAACATTCTAAATATCATTTCAGCCCAATCTTGAGCTTCGGTGCCACCTGAACCGGATTGAATATCCAGAAAAGCGTTACTATTATCAAGTTTTCCGGAAAACATTCGTCTGAATTCGAGGGTTGCCAGTTTTTCCTCAAATGATTCTAAATCCTGAATAATTGAATCTATCGATTTCTGGTCATTTTCTTCTGCGGCCAATTCAATATATTCATTTGCTTCGCTTAATTCAGAATCAAGATCGGTAATAACCTGTACAATTTGCTCAAGTAATACTCGTTCCTTACCAAGTTCTTGTGCATATTCTGGATTATTCCAAATATCTGGAGACTCTAACTCACGTGTGACTTCAATCAGCCTTTCATGTTTAACTTCAACATCAAAGATACCCCCTTAGAACATTAGTACGTTCTTGCATATCTTTTATTTGAGTATAAAGAGGGTTAACTTCTAACATTGTTTAATTTCATATCCCGGATAATTCAATAAAAGACGCATAATACACTATCAACAAAATAACATGAATCAGCAATATTAATTAATCATGAAATATATGTTCCACCATCAGTTGTAGTGATTCTCGACCCTGGTATTCATTAACATCAAGTCGGTAGGCAATTGAAATTATGTCTTTACTTCGTAGATCATGAACATCACTTTGATTAAACGCAATTGCGTCATAAATATTATCAGAATCTGCGCCACGTAATACCAGTTTTAAATGTTTTTTACCAACTATTCTGGAATTCACAACTTCAAATTCACCATCAAAAACCGGTTCTGGAAATCCTTGGCCCCAAGGCATTGCGTAGCGCAGGTTTTCTGCAGTTTTTAATGTTAAATGTTCTTTTTCTAACGCACCATCACTGTAAATAACATTTTGTAACAAGTCTTTATTCAAGCAATTATTTAATTCAGCATTAAATGCTGTGTTGAATAAATCAAAAGAATTCTCAAGTAAACTCAAACCTGCAGCCATTGCATGACCGCCAAATTTCAAAATTAAATCAGGATGTGTAGCAGATATTGCCTCAAGAACATCGCGGATATGCAAACCCTGAATGGAACGGGCAGAACCTTTTATTTCGCCATTTTTATCCTTTGCAAATGCTATTACCGGTCGATGTAAACGTTCTTTTATACGTGAGGCTAAAATACCAATAACACCTTGATGCCAGTCGGGATCATAGAGGCATAATCCCAGAGGTAGATCTTTTGAGTTTTTATTTGACAACTGCAATGCGGATAAATGCCGTTCTACTGAAGCACTCATTTCTGATTCAATTTCACGACGACTACGATTTAATTGATCAAGCTGTTGCGCATATGACATTGCAACATTTTTTTCGTCTGTTAACAAACACTCTATTCCAATGGTAATATCATCTAAACGACCAGCAGCATTTAATCGAGGGCCAACGGTAAAGCCGATATCACTGGCCACACAACGTTGAAAATCCCTGCCCGCAATTTTTAGCAATGCTAAAATCCCAGGTACACATTTCCCGGCTCGAATACGCGCTAATCCCTGGGAGACCAATATACGATTATTATGATCCAGGGGCACAACATCGGCGATTGTTCCGAGTGCAACTATATCCAGCCATTTTGCCAACTGTGGCTCTGTTTGATTATTCAAAGTGAACCAATCCAAATTTCGCAACTCGGCACGTAATGCCATTAATAAATAAAACATCACACCAACACCCGCCAACATTTTACTCGAAAATTTATCTGCTGGTTGATTTGGGTTTACAATAGCATTGGCATTTGGTAGTTCTGAACCGGGTAAATGATGATCTGTTACTATTACGTCGATAACGAGTTGCCGGGCTAGTGCAACACCTTTAATACTGGATATCCCATTGTCTACCGTAATGATCAAATCTGGTTTATTTTCATTTACAATATGGTTAACCAGCTCTGGTGTTAAACCATAACCATAATCGAATCTATTTGGAACTTGATAGGTTACATGTTTAAAACCGAATTCTTTTAATCCACGTATTGCCAAAGCACAGCTTGTGGCCCCATCAGCATCAAAATCACCTACAATACAAATTTTACCTTGTGTCTTTAATGTCGCTATTAATAGACTAACCGCAGCATCAATCCCTTTTAATAATTTATAATCGTGTAATTTTGAGAGTGAAATATCAAGCTGTGATATATCTGTAATATCTCGTTGTTGATATATTCGTTCCAGTATCGAGGAATAGTTTTTAAACTCAATATCGCTGTTATTTTTAGCCCGGTGTTTTATAATCATAATAACTCTGACAACGTCTTTAAAGATTTAACAGGTTTCCACCAGCTTTTAATATTTTTACGTGTAATACGAAAATATTCTTTTTTATCCTGATATAGAATTAAAGTGTCAATTCTTTTTTTGCGTAAACTATTTAACAAAGGCTCGAGTAAATTTAATTCTAGTTCTTTTAAAGCTTTAAGCCAGGAATAAAGATCTTGTTGTTGCCAATGTTTTTTTAATATTGTGTTAACAATGACAACATGTTTAAAATCTTCAACTTTAATTAGTTCCGTCACTGATTGTTGTGTTATAAATTTAAACGGTATATCGACAAAAAGTGCGACTGATTGTAAAAAATCATTTTCACCCCAAATCATATCACTATTTTCAGCATTACTTTTATCCGGAATCTTACCACCACCCCATAACCAAAGACTTGTCACTGTTGTTTTATTTTGTTCAAGCCGTTTTGCATTTACTGTACTTGCAAATAATAACATTTCAATTTCATTGATTATTTTACGCCAATATCGAGCACTTTCGCCCTTTGGTATAAATGTTTTGGTATTTTGTAGCAATACTTTAGCAATATTCGTAGTAGAAATTGATGTTTCTGAATCCAGAATGAAATACCAGGCAGCATTTTTTGTTAGATGCAATTTCCAGGGTTCATCACAGAAATGTTGATTTATTTCAGTTACCAAAGTTTCGCTTTCAGTTCGAGTTAATTTATTGCTCAAATCAGAACTGGAACCACATAAGGATAAATCGGGTTTTAAGCTTTCAAGTAATACTACGCTATCCCGATCAGCTTTCATTACTACCGGTTCAGCAAAAATAAAATAGTCTAAATTAGAATCGCTAGTTAATTTATTCTCTGTTGCAACAGTAATTGCTGCAATCGGAAGATCCTGGTGTTTTGTACTAGTAATTCCAGTTAAGAAACAAACACCATCGTGGAAATCTTCAAATCCACCGTGTTTTTGAGTTGCACGAGATAATAATAATTGCGTGGCAGGAAGTTCGGGCACATCTTGTTTAGGAATATCTTTAAGAAAACGTAAGCCTGAAAGTAACTCAGGAACAAATAGTGAGACGTGTCGTGTTCCTGAGTTACTAGTTGGCATATAAAAATTAGTCCATATTACTCATAATTGCTTTTTCTACCTCGGATAACGTAGCTTCAATAGTTATCAACGGTCGTGTACTTTGTTTTATTGCAGTATCGGGATCTTTTAAACCATGACCGGTTAAGGTGCAAACAATTTTACTGCCTTCCGGTATTTTACCAGATTTAATATCATTTATTGCACCAGCAAGTGAGGTTGCAGATGCTGGCTCACAAAACACACCTTCTTTTTCAGCTAATAATTTTTGCGTCGCTAAAATATTTTCATCGGTACATTCATCAAACCAGCCGTTACATTCCTCTTTTACTTTCCAGGCTTTATCCCAACTTTGCGGGTGACCAATTCGGATTGCAGTCGCCACTGTGTCAGGATTATCAACCATTTCACCGCGCATAAATGGCGCACTACCAGCAGCCTGGTACCCACACATTACTGGTCGATTATTAACAATGCCATTTTCATGATATTCTGTATAACCCATCCAATGCGCAGTAATATTTCCAGCATTACCTACCGGAATACAATGATAATCAGGTGCACTACCTAACTCTTCAATAATTTCAAACGCTGCGGTTTTTTGTCCTTGAAGTCGATAAGGATTAATCGAGTTAACAATTGTCACTGGTGCAGTTTTACCAACATCTTTTACTAATTGCATGCCGATATCAAAGTTACCATTGATTTGAATGACAACAGCGCCGTGCATCATTGCCTGGGCTAGTTTTCCCAAAGCAATTTTACCATCTGGTATTAATACAAAAGCCGTAATGCCAGCACGTGATGCATAAGCAGCAGCAGCTGCCGAGGTATTCCCGGTTGATGCACATATAATGGCTTTGCTTCCTTCTTCTACCGCTTTTGTTACAGCCATGGTCATACCGCGATCTTTAAATGACCCGGTTGGATTTAAACCTTCATATTTAACATAAATATCAACTTCTTTACCTATGATGTCGGGGATATTACTTAATCGAATCAATGGTGTATTTCCTTCACCCAAACTGATGATTCGCGTATCGTCATGAACTGGAAGACGATCTCGATATTTATCAATCAATCCAGTGTAACGTGGTCTAAACGGCATAAAATTCTCCTGAATGCATTTATTTTTTTAACCGCCAAGACGCCAACAGCGCCAAGGAAAATCATTTTATTTATAACAAAAAATATTAAACAATTATATAACATTGTGGTCATTAAAACTAAATAACTAACTTATAAAAACTTGGCGCTCCTGGCGTCATCTTGGCGGTTAAAGATCTTGAACTTAATTAATCCTGGTTTAATGTTTCCATTCGTATTCGAATTACTGAACCATTAATTACGCTTAATGATTCTATTTTGTTAATGGCTGTTTTCATTGCTTTTTCAGTGACGACATAAGTTAATAATATGATTTCAGCTTTTGAGCCACTCAATTTTGTCTCTTTTTGTATCATCGCTTCAATACTAATGCCCTGTTCGCCTAGAATTGTTGTGACTTCAGCTAGTACTCCGGGTTTGTCTTCGGCTTGCATGCGTAAGTAATAGGCTGTTTGAACGTCATCCATGGTTAATATTGGAATGTTTTTTAATTCATCAGGCTGGAATGCTAAATGAGGAACACGATTCTCGGGATCGGATGTTAATACTCGAACCACATCAATCACATCGGCCACAACGGCAGACGCAGTCGGTTCAGCTCCGGCACCGGCGCCATAATAAAGTGTTGGACCCACTGCATCCCCCATCACTAAAATGGCATTCATGACACCATCGACATTTGCTATTAGACGTCGTTCTGGAATTAGTGTTGGATGAACGCGTAATTCAATGCCTTTTTCTGTACGACGAGTTATACCAAGGTGTTTAATTCGATAACCTAACTCTTCTGCATAGATAACATCATCGCGGGTAATATTTCCAATGCCTTCGGTATAGGCTTTTTCAAATTGTAGTGGAATTCCAAATGCAATCGATGCCAATATTGTTAGTTTATGCGCTGCATCAATACCTTCAACATCAAATGTTGGATCAGCTTCTGCATAACCTAACTCTTGCGCTTCTTTTAAAACATCATCGAAGTCACGGCCTTTATCACGCATCTCGGTTAAAATAAAATTACCCGTACCATTAATGATACCAGCTAACCATTGAATTTGATTTCCTGATAATCCTTCACGTAGCGCTTTTATAATTGGGATACCACCTGCAACCGCAGCTTCAAAAGCAACCATGACACCTTTTTCTTGTGCCGCCTTAAATATTTCATTACCGTGTTTTGCAATTAATGCTTTATTTGCGGTGACCACATGCTTACCTTGCTTGATAGCAGCTATAACTAACTCAAGAGCCAAACTATCACCACCGATAAGTTCTACAACTATGTCAATTTCTGAATCGTTAATAACATCATATGCTTCGGTTGTGAGAGTGGTTTTTTCTAAATCACAGTCGCGTGTTTTTTTAATATCACGTGTTGCAGCATGGGTGACCACTATTCCACGACCAGCACGACGCGTTATTTCCTGTGCATTGCGTTGTAACACTTTTACTGTTCCGCTACCAACTGTCCCCAGCCCTAACACACCTACATTAACGGGTTTCACTCTACTTCCTCCGAATTAAATACGTTATCATTACGGAACATATCCCGTATTCCTCTTACTGCTTGCCTGGTTCTGTGTTCGTTTTCGATTAATCCAAATCGAACAAACTTATCACCATAAGATCCAAATCCTATTCCTGGTGATACAGCTACTTTGGCATCTTTAAGTAATTTTTTACTAAACTCTAATGAACCCATAGCAACATACGCTTCGGGTATTGGTGCCCAGACAAACATAGTTGCTTTTGGTTTTTTTATTTCCCAGCCAATGGCACTTAATCCTTCACACAAAACGTCACGACGGGTCTGATACATGCCACAAATTTCTTTAACACACTCTTGTGGCCCTTCTAGTGCAGCTATTGCTGCCACTTGAATCGGTGTAAACATGCCATAATCAAGATAGGACTTCATTCGAGCCAGTGCTGCAACCAGGATTTTATTGCCACACATAAAACCAACACGCCAACCCGGCATATTGTAACTTTTGGACAGTGAATAAAATTCTACAGCAACATCTTTTGCGCCCGGAATTTGTAAAATGGAAGGTGCAACATAACCATCAAATACAATATCTGCATAGGCTAAATCATGAACCACCCATATTTCATGTTCTCGCGCAATATCGATGACGCGTTGGAAAAATTCCAGATCAACTGTTTCGGTTGTAGGATTACTCGGATAATTTAATACCAGCATTTTAGGACGAGGCCAAATATCCTGAATGGCCGTTTCAAGTTCCGTGAAAAAATCATTGGTCATTGGTACGTGACGAATTTCAGCACCGGCAATAATAAAACCATAGGGATGGATTGGATAAGCCGGGTTTGGTACTAATACCGCATCTCCAGGTCCTACTGTTGCTAATGCCAAATGTGCTAAACCCTCTTTCGAACCGATAGTGACAATCGCTTCGGATTCCATATCTAATTCAACTTCATAACGTTTTTTATACCATTGACAGATAGCGCGTCGTAAACGCGGGATGCCGCGAGATAATGAGTAGCGATGGGTATCCTGGCGTTGTGCAACTTCAACTAATTTATCAACTATATGTGGCGGTGTTGGTTGATCCGGGTTACCCATACCAAAATCAATAATATCTTCGCCACGCGAACGTGCTTGTGCCTTTAATTCATTCACGATATTAAATACATAGGGTGGTAATCGATTAATTCTGGGGAAATCGTCTTTCAATCAATAAATCTCTTTTTAAACTGAACTGATCAATCCTGGATTGATCAGTTTTGATAGCGTCGCTGGATAATTCAGGATCATACACTGTTTCAATAATAATCGGTGTAGCGTAAGCTACTAAATATCTTATAAAATACGAAAAATACTTAAAAATCATGGCATTTACAAGAGAAAATAGCATTGGCAATGCGGTTCACTCCTATTCTTCCGGTGAAATTCAAATTATCCAAAATATGGTGGTAAATGGTGAAATGGAATATGCATTAAAAGCAATATCATCAAATCTTATCATTAATGCCTCAACCTTGATAATAGATTGGGCTGTTAAAAATTTGGATGAAATTACAAATGATTCAATGCAGCAAATTGTGGATTTAGATCCTGAAATTGTAATCCTGGGTGTCGGGTCAAAATTTAAGCTAGCCCCGGTAAAAATTAATTTATTGTTTCAGAAACATAATATTGGACTGGAAGTGATGGATACAGCAGCAGCGTGTAGAACCTATAATTTTTTACTCACCGAGGGACGGAATGTTGCAGCTGCATTAATTCAGATTGCCACTGAATAACCCAATCTATCTGGATCATCAGCGGCAATCCAATATCAAATATATCAATTACTTAAACAAAGCATCACCAGAGAAGCCTTCATTTTCAAGAATTTCCCGTAATTTACGTAATGCTTCGATCTGGATTTGACGTACCCGTTCACGAGTTACACCAATATTGTTTCCGACTTCTTCAAGTGTCGAAACCTCGTGACCATGAAGACCAAATCGACGTTCTACAACTTCGCGTTGTTTTTCACTCAATTGACCTAACCATTGCTCAATATTTGCTCGAACATCGTCATCTTGTAGCAGTACCACCGGATCAATATTATTTTCATCGGGAATTGCATCTAATAATGACTTATCTGCTTCACGACTTAATGGTGTATCAACAGAAGTCACCCGTTCATTCAGTCCTAACATGCGCTTTACGTCAGCTATTGGTTTATCCAATATATCCGCAATTTCTTCAGGACTTGGCTCATGATCGAGTGTTTGTGCTAAATGGCGAGCAGCACGTAGATATATGTTGATTTCTTTGACTACATGAATGGGGAGTCTAATAGTACGGGTTTGATTCATAATTGCCCGTTCAATAGTTTGACGAATCCACCACGTAGCATAGGTTGAAAAACGAAAACCGCGCTCAGGATCAAACTTTTCTACTGCGCGAATAAGACCTAGATTGCCTTCTTCGATTAAATCCAGCAGTGCCAAACCACGGTTTAAATAGCGACGTGCAATTTTTACCACTAACCGTAAATTACATTCGATCATCTTTTTACGAGATGCATCATCCCCTTTTAATGCTTTACGAGAATAAAACACTTCCTCTTCTGCGGTTAATAACGGGGAAAAACCTATCTCGCTTAAATACATGCGAGTTGCATCCATTTGACCGTCGGTAAATTCACGCTCGGTTGTTTTTGATGAACGAGTTTTTTTATCTTTTTTTACTTCTTTATTATCCTCATTATCAATTTCATCAATTATTGTTTCTTTATCAATCGATTCCATATTTTGAGTCCTATCATCACTCTCTTGAGTCTCCATCATATTCATCCTGCCTCTAAAAGTTTTAAATTTCTAAATTATCATTTTTTTGGTAGAAATTTAATTGGGTTTATTGGAGTTCCATTCTTTCGAATCTCGAAATGCAGCATATTCCTTTCTGCATCCGTACTACCCATATCGGCTATACGTTGCCCGATCTTTACTTTTTGTTTTTCTTTTATGTATATTTTTTGATTATGTGCATAAGCACTGAAATATTCCTCATTATGTTTAATTATGATGAGATTTCCATATCCGCGAAGTCCTTGACCACTATAAACAACCGTTCCTGAAGCTGCTGCATAAATAGCCTGACCTCGACGACCAGCAATATTAATGCCCTTTCTTCCCGGGTTGGATAATGAAAATGTGGTGATTACTTTGCCGCGAGTTGGCCAGTTCCAAACTGGTTTTTGCTTTAAGGCCAACTTGCGTTTTTTCTCTCGCCATCGAAGTTGCGCGGGGGTTAACTTGGGCTTCGATAGGTTTTGAGATTGATTGGAAGGTGATGGACGATAAGGTTGACTAACTGAGGCTTTAGGAGAAGTGGGAGTTGATTTAATCTGTGTTGAATTCTTTTGGGTTGATTTATTTTTGTTAGGTGGAACTAAACGTAATTTTTGACCGGGGTAGATGATGAATGGCGCTTTGATACCGTTCCAGCGCGCGATTACTTTAAAGTCTTCCCCATATTGCCAGGCTACTGAATACAATGTGTCACCACTTCTAACAGTATAGAATCCCGCATGCCAACGAGCGTTACTACTCTTGAAGAAACCGTTATTGTAGCTTCCATGTCTGGCACAACTGTTAAGCAACAATAACATGCAACAAATTAATACGCTTAATGTACTTTTTAACACATTTAACTTCGAAAAAGAAAGTAAAAAATTACAATAATTGCAAGAACAATGACTCCTATCACATCCATGTATTTTTTTAATACATTTTCCATTCGTTTACCCCCCCATTTAATTAATCCGGCAACTAAAAAATACCTTGCGCCCCGACCGATAAACGACGCAATTGTAAATGGAATAAATGCCATACCAATCACACCTGCAGCAATGGTAAATACTTTATAAGGAATTGGTGAAAAACCTGCAATAAATATAACCCATACCCCATCTTTGGCAAACCATTCCTGGGTTAATTGAAATTTTTCCCAATATCCAAACTGGTGAATATAGGGTTCAATGTAGTCAAAAGCAAAAACACCGATAAAATAACCAGCAGCACCACCCAACACCGAAAACAAAGTACTAATGAATGCAAACCACCAGGCTTTATTTAACCTGGCTAAAACCATCGGTGCCAACATTACATCGGTTGGAATTGGAAAAAATGAAGCTTCAGCAAAACTGAGTAATGCTAAATAATACACTGCATATTTATGTTCTGCCCAATGAATAACCCTGTCGTAAAATTTAATTAATACCGGCATGGCATTGAACTCATTATTTTTCACCATTCAGTAAAGGTACAAACGAGACTAAATCTAATAATTGCTGGTGAAACTCATTTTGTTTGCGCGTTATCACTTGTAATTGTTGACCTGAATTTCCACCAACTGGAATCACTAAACGCCCGTCATGTTTCAATTGTGCCAATAACTCTTGTGGCACAATCTTTGGTGCAGCTGTCACTATAATTGCGTCATAAGGTGCATGACGTCCCCATCCCCAATTTCCATCCGTATGGGTTAGTATGACGTTATGGTATTGTAAGCGATGTAACCGTACCTTAGCCTGATTACTTAATACACGTAATCGTTCAACACTGTAAACCTTATCGATTAACTGAGCTAATACAGCAGTTTGATAACCAGATCCTGTCCCGACTTCTAAAACTGTTCTAATTTTATTACCTTGAAGTAGTAGTTCAGTCATTCGCGCTACAATAAATGGCTGTGATATGGTTTGACCAAAACCAATTGGTAATGCGGTATCTTCATAAGCACGACTCGCTAAAGCCTCATCCATAAATAAGTGACGTGGTGTGTTACTCATAACCGCAAGAACCGACTCATCCTTGATTCCTTTCTGGCGTAGACGCTCAATCAAACGATTTCGGGTACGTTGCGATGTCATTCCAATACCATTGACATTTTTTATATTGACTGTCAAAACAGTTTAACTCCCGATAACCAATCTTCTAAAACGCCAATACTGTCATAACGTGTTAAATCTACCTGTAATGGTGTAATTGAAACATAATCATTTCGAACCGCATGAAAATCTGTCCCCGGTCCAGCATCTTGTTCAGGACCGGGTGGCCCAACCCAATAAATCGGCTTTCCGCGTGGATCGGTCATTTGTATAACCGGCTCAGCTTTGTGTCGTTGTCCTAAACGTGTTGCCTGGATTCCTTTTATTTTTTCCAGTGGAATGTCCGGTACATTAATATTTAATATAGAATCCATTGGAATTGAATTTATTTGAAGATTTGAAACAAGCTCGTTCACAACTTTTGCAGCAGTATCAAAATATTTAAGCTTGTGACCTGCAAGTGACACTGCAATCGATGGATAACCCAGATGCCGTCCTTCAAAGGCGGCAGCTACAGTTCCTGAATAAAGCACATCATCACCCATATTTGCTCCGGAATTAATGCCAGAGATCACCATATCCGGTTCTTCATGTAATAACCCGGTAATTGCAAGGTGAACGCAATCAGTCGGTGTACCATCAACACTATAAAAACCATTTTCCTGGATAGTTGCTCGAATGGGATTTTCAATAGTTAAGGAATTGCTGGCGGCACTACGATTTCGGTCGGGAGCAACTACCGTCGTTTCAGCCAGGGAGGACAATGCCTTAGCCAGGCTAATAATACCTGGCGCCTGATAACCATCATCATTACTTATCAGTATGCGCATAAGGGTATAATAATAGGAAATATCTCTGTAGTTAAGTTGAACTCGGGATAAGTAAATATAATTTAAATAACAAAATTATGTAGTTACGTATGAGTAATACTAAATCCATCGGCTACGGAAGGGCTGTAGCCCATTCAAGACTCGCAAAACATGCCATCCATGGCCGCTCGACTGCCGCTTCCCTGCGGCAGACGGTCTTGAATGGGCTACAGCCCTTCCATATCCTTACA